>JAVECW010000062.1 GCA_030841285.1 Microbacteriaceae bacterium | reverse complement strand
GCGCCACCGAAGTCGGCGGTCACGACGCGCACCTCACCGAGGGCTCCCGCCTCGAGCAGTTGACGCGCGATGTCGGTCTGGGGCAGGTAGCGCGTCCACATGGCCTCCATCGCGAAGACGCCGGCCGCACAGGCAGCATCCACGATCTCCTGGGCTTCCGCTGCGGTTGCAGCCACAGGCTTCTCGACCAGGACGTGCTTGCCCGCGCCGATCGCCAGGAGAGCGTGCGCCGTGTGCTCACTGTGTGGTGACGCGACATAGACGACATCGACCTCGGGGTCGGCGACAAGCTCCTCGTATGAGCCGTATGAGCGGGCGATCTCGTGCCGTGCCGCGAATGCCGCCGCCCGATCCGCGTTGCGAGAGCCGACGGCAACCACGCGCTGGCCGGTGTGCGCACGCAGCGAGTCCACGAAGTCGTTTGCGATCGCACCGGGTGCGAGGATGCCCCAGCGCAGGCTGGGTGCGTCGCGAGGATCGGGGAAGCGCGGCTGGGGCAATGCGGTCATCGGTTCGGTCACGGCTGGTCTCTTTCGGTTTGTTCGATTCCCCCATCTTCACCCGCGGGGGAGGCGGGAAGTATCACAAGGTTGAGAGCGCGAGAGAGGCGCGCTCCGCAAGCACGCTTTCGACTGCTTCGGCGGAGAGTACGTCTTGCGTGACCATAATCGACGCTCCGACGATGCCGGCTTCGTCCGCCGACCTGGCAAGTGCGATCGAGAGGTGGGCGGTCGCCAGTGGCAGCGAGCGGTTGTAGACGACCTCTCGTACGCCGGCCAGAAGGTGGTCTCCGGCGGCTGCCGTCGAACCTCCGAGGACGATCACGGACGGGTTGAGCAGGCTGACGCACGTGGCCAGCACCTCACCCAGATCGCGTCCGGCCTGGCGGAGGGCGGCGATCGCCTCCGGGTTGCCACGTTCGGCGAGCGCGATGATGTCCTCGCTTGTTGGCGCGCTGATGCTGCGCGCCGCGAGCGTCTCAGCGATGGCAGGCGCGCCCGCGAGGGCTTCGAGGCAGCCGACGTTGCCGCAGCGGCAGATCACATCCGAACCCCTGGCGACCCGCACGTGGCCGAGGTCGCCCGCCGTACCCAACGCGCCCCGTTGCAGCTGGCCGTTGCTGATGATTCCGGCGCCGATACCGGTCGCGGCCTTGATGAAGAGCAGGTTGTCATGCGTCGGCCAATGCGTGCGCTGCTCGCCCAGGGCCATGATGTTCACGTCATTGTCGACGAGCACAGGCACATCGAAGGAGCGGCGCACGTACGCCGGCACGTCGAAATCGTGCCACCCGGGCATGATGGGCGGATTCGCCGGACGTCCAGAGGTGTGCTCGACCGGCCCAGGCAGCCCGATACCGATTCCAGCGAGTTCGAGCTCGCTGCGGCCCAGAGAGTCGAGCAGTTCGTGCGCCTTCTCCACCACAAGGTCGAGGACCGCTTCCGGGCCGGTGTCGATTGAGATGTCTGCGCGCACACTCGCCAGGATCGAACCGGCAAGGTCGGTGATCGCGATCACGCCGTGCCTGGCGCCGAGGTCGACGGCGAGAACGACCCTCGCCGCGGGATTGAAGGCGAAGCGTGACGGCGGTCGGCCACCCGATGACGCAGCCTCGCCGACGGCCATGACGAATCCCGAATCCATCAGGGCATCCACCCGCGCGGCGATCGTCGAACGGGCGAGTCCTGTCATCACTGCGAGCTCGGCGCGAGTCCGCGGCGCCCCGTCGAGGAGGATCTGGAACAGGTCGCCCGAGCGAGCACCGCTGACGCCCGCAAAAGTTGATGAGCTCGGCTCGGGAATTGCCATATTCCATTGATACCAGTTCCGCTTACTGCTGTCACCCTGCTTATAGATGTCGATGAACAAATAACTTTTGCTTGACTCGCGACAAAAGCACGCTTAGTTTGGTCATCACGCGTACGAAGCCCTCGACGGCGGGTGCGCCAAGCGACACGGTCGTCGCTGACCAGCAATGAAGCTAGCCAATACAGGAGAACCAGTGCCACAAACGCCCCCACTCTCGCTCCAGCTCTACTCCGTTCGTGAGGCGCTCGGCCAAGACTTTCTCGGCACCATGAAGCGAGTCGCCGACATCGGATACACCCTCGTCGAGCCATACGACTTCGTCGCGCAGGCCGACCAGTTGGCCAAGGGATTCGCGGAGTACGGACTGAGCGCGCCGAGCGCGCACCTGCGGTTCCTCGACGCCGACCTCAACGAGACGTTCTCGACCGCGGCGAGGATCGGCATTCCCACGGTCATCGACCCATTCGTGGATCCGTCGAAGTGGACTTCGAGAGACGACATCAACAAGACCGCGGATGCGCTCAACGCCGCCGTCGCCACGGCGGCAGAGCACGGGATCCGGATCGGCTACCACAACCATCAGTTCGAACTCGAGAACGTGATCGATGGCGTGACCGGCCTCGAGATCCTCGCCGACGCGCTTGACCCGGCGGTGATTCTGGAACTCGACACGTACTGGGCTGCTGTGGGCGGCCAGGACGTTGTGGCGTTGCTCGGCCGGCTCGGTGACCGGGTGCACTTCATCCACATCAAGGACGGCCCCATCGTGGCTGACCCGCTGACCCAGGTCGCCGTCGGAAGCGGCAAGATGCCCATCTGGGACGTGATCGCCGCAGCGAAGAACGTCGAGGTCGGTGTCGTCGAACTGGACGCCTTCGCGGGTGACATGTTCGATGCAGTCACCGACAGCCTCGCCTACCTCACCGGAAACAAGGCCTCCGCATGAGCGGGGCGGGACCAGTCGGCGTTGGCCTCATCGGCGCCGGCACGATCAGCCGCGAATATCTGAAGAATCTCACGAGCTTCCCCGACATCGTGGTCCACGCGATCGGTGACGTGTTCGAGCCCGTCGCCAAGGAGCGCGCCGACGAATTCGGGATCGAGACCTGGGGCGGCGTCGAAGCGACCCTCGGGCATCCGGATGTCGAGATCGTCGTCAACCTGACGATCCCCGCCGCGCATGTGGAGATCGCCCTCGCGGCTGTCGCCGCAGGCAAGCACGTATGGACCGAGAAGCCCTTCTCGCTCGACCGGCAGAGCGGCCTCGGGCTGCTCGACGCGGCGAAGGCGGCCGGCTTGCGCCTGGGTTCAGCGCCGGACACGTTCCTCGGCGCTGGCCTCCAGACGGCACGGCGCATGATCGAGCGCGGCGACATCGGCGTTCCGCTCACCGCGCTCACGCTCATGCAGTCGCCAGGGCCGGAGTCATGGCACCCGAACCCCGCCTTCCTGTTCCAGGAGGGCGCGGGCCCGCTCTTCGACATGGGCCCCTATTACCTCACGACGCTCATGCAGACCTTCGGCTCCGTGAACCGGGTCGCTGCCCTCGGCTCGACCTCCCGTGCCACCCGAGTCATCGGATCCGGTCCCAAGGCCGGTGAAGAGTTCGAGGTCACGGTGCCATCGCACGTGAGTGCGATCGCCGAATTCGAAGGCGGCGCGTCGTCGCAGAGCATCTTCAGCTTCGAGTCCCCACTCGGCCGTCAGGGGTTTGTCGAGATCACCGGCACAGAAGGCACGATGGCGCTCCCGGATCCGAACACCTTCGGCGGCGAGATCAAGATCCGGCGTGCGAGCGAGGGTGACTGGACCTCGTACCCATCCGTTGGCGCGCAAAGCTCGCGCGGTTCCGGTGTGCTCGAAATGGCTCGTGCGATTCGTGCAGGTCGCCAGCACCGGGCGACCGGCGAGCTCGCGTATCACGTGCTGGACACCATGGTGTCGATCAGTGAATCGATCGAGCAGCGCGGCTTCGTGGACGTCGAGAGCAGCATCCAGCCGGTTTCCGCCCTCCCTGAGGACTGGGACCCGACAGCGGCAACGCTGTAGGACCGGCGGGCACAGCGATGGCAATGGAGCCAACCTCGAACCCCAGGCCACTGGGCGTCGCGATGATCGGGTATGCCTTCATGGGTAGGGCGCATTCGAACGCCTGGCGGAAGGTCGCGTCGTTCTTCGATGTTCCCGAGTTCGAACAACGCGTGCTGGTCGGTCGGAACGCGGACGGAGTCGCCGCAGCGGCCGCGGCGTTCGGGTGGGCAGAGTCCGCGACCGACTGGCACGACGTCATTGCTCGAGATGACATCGACATCGTTGACATCTGTGCGCCTGGGCACTTGCACACCGAGATCGCGATCGCTGCGCTCGAGGCGGGCAAGCACGTGCTCGTCGAGAAGCCGCTCGCGAACTCGCTCGAAGAAGCCGAAGCGATGGCGGATGCGGCGCGGCGCGCGCAGGCCAAGGGCGTCACGTCCATGATCGGCTTCAACTACCGCCGGGTGCCTGCGCTTTCGCTGGCCAGGGAGCTCGTCGCGGCCGGTCGCCTCGGCGAGATCCGCCAGGTGCGCGCGTCGTACCTGCAGGACTGGCTGGTGGATGCCGACGCACCGATGACCTGGCGGCTCCGTCACGAGACGGCCGGGTCGGGTGCGCTCGGCGATCTCGCGTCGCACGCGATCGACCAACTGCAATTCCTGCTCGGCGACCGCATCTCGCAGGTGACTGCGCGGAAGCACACCTTCGTGCCGCAGCGGCCAGGGCCGGATGGGCTTGAGGACGTAACGGTGGATGACGCAGTATGGGCGACGCTCTCATTCGAGTCAGGCGCGATGGGCAGCCTTGAGGTGTCCCGTGTCGCGACCGGCCGCAAGAACGCGCTGAGCATCGAGCTCTACGGCTCGCAGGGCGCGCTCCGGTTCGATCTTGAGGAGATCAATGAGCTGTGGTTCCTCGATGCGACCGAACCGATCGCCGAGCAGGGCTTCCGCCGTATCCTCGTGACCGAGCCCGAGCATCCGTACGTCGCAGCCTGGTGGCCGCAAGGCCATGTTCTGGGCTGGGAACACTCGTTCGTGCACGAGATCAGGGATCTGCTCATCGCGGTCAGGTCTGGCGCACCCGCGTCCCCGTCGTTTGACGATGGCCTGGCTGTGCAGCGAGTCCTGTCCGCGATCGAGACGAGCGCTGAGCTCGCCGGTGCGGGCGTTCTCGTCTCGACCACCGGCGCTGAAATGGGCGCCACTGCCGCATAGGCACCACAGATGTAACACGCACCACCGCAGTATCCGCATCATCCCGCAACACCAAAGTGCAAGGAGGCACACGTGAAACGAAGCATGATGGCGAAGATCGCCGTCGGTATCACCGCCGCAGCCCTGGCAATCACAATGTCAGGCTGCTCGTCCACTGGGTCAGGGGGTACCGCAAGTCATCCGCTCACGATCGGGATGCCAAACGGGCCGCAGACCAAGAACAACAACCCGTTCATGGCGACATCCTCTGCGTCATCGCTCGGCTACCGCTACATGATCTACGAGCCGCTCGCGCAGGTCAACCAGACCGCACCGGACAAGGCTCCGGTTCCGTGGCTCGCGAGCTCGTGGAAGTGGTCACCGGACTTCAAGTCGCTCGTGATCACCGCACGGGATGGCGTCAAGTGGTCCGATGGCAAGGCATTCACGGCGAATGACATCGCGTACACGTTCGAGCTCCTCAAAAAGGCGCCGGCGCTCAACACCAACGCGCTCCCGCTCGGCAACATCACCGTCAGCGGCAAGACCGTCACAATCGCCTTCACCGCGTCCCAATACGTCAATCAGGGCAACGTGCTCCTTACCTACATCGTGCCAGCGCACATCTGGTCGACGATCATGGATCCGACGACTGACCTCAACGCGAACCCGGTCGGTACCGGTCCGTACGTGCTCAAGAGCTGGACCCAACAGGCGGTCACGCTCACCCCGAACGACTCGTATTGGGGTGGGAAGCCTCCGGTTCCCTCGATCCAGTACACGTCGTACAACGACAACAACTCACAGCTCACCGCGCTGCTGAGCGGTGCCACGCAGTGGAGCTACGTATTCATTCCGGACATCGCGAAGACGTACGTTGCCAAGAGCCCGACGAACAACTCCTACATGCCGGCCGGCCTTGGAATCGACGCGCTCTACCTCAACACCACGTCCGCGCCGTTTGACAATGTTGCGGTCCGCAAGGCCCTCAGCATGGTCATCGACCACAACGCGATTCACACCCAGGGCTACTCGGGCTTCAAGGGTCTCGTCGACGCCGTGAACGGACTGCCGTCACCGGCCGGTGACGCATTCACCGCTCCGGAGTACAAGGGCAAGAAGTCCACGGTTGATGTGGCCGGAGCCAAGAAGGTGCTGACGGATGCCGGATACACCTACAAGGGCTCGACCCTCATCGACCCGAAGGGCCAGCCAGTAACGTTCACGCTGACCGACCCTGCTGGTTGGTCCGACTACCTCGCGTCGCTGCAGATCATCGCTGACAACGTCGGCAAGATCGGCATCACGGCGAAGGTCGAGACCGCGACGGTCGACGCGTGGACGTCCGCGGTGGCGAACGGCCAGTTCCAGGCAACGCTGCACTGGACGAACACGGGCAACACCCCGTGGGACATCTACTCCAACATCATGGATGGCACGCAGCTGAAGCCGATCGGACAGACCGCTTCGTGGAACTTCGGTCGGTTCAATAGCCCGCAGGCCACCAAGGACCTGTTCGACTACGCCAACACGACGAGCGCCTCCGAGCGCACGGCGGCGATGGACGACTTGCAGAAGATCATGGTCGAGCAGGTTCCCGCCATCCCCGTGGCCTCTGGTCCGTTGGGTGCCGAGTACAGCACGAAGTACTGGACTGGCTTCCCGTCGGCAGCCAACCCGTACGCCGCACTGCAGCCGACACTGGCGAGCGCCTCTCAGATTGTGATGAAACTGAAGCCCGCGTCAGGAATGTAATTCTCGTGGCAGGCCGGGCTCCGGCCCGGCCTGCCACTCTCCACCCGGAAACCTGATCAAGGAAAGCGATGCCTACCCCTCACGAAGAAGTGACCAGGAGCGAAACACAGGTCGATGCTCCCGTGCTCGAAACGATCGGCCTCACCAAGCACTTTCCCGTCCACCGCAGCCGCACCCGGGTCGTGCACGCGGTCGATGGCATCGACATCCAGCTGCTTCGCGGCAAGGTCGTCGCCCTGGTCGGTGAGTCCGGATCGGGCAAGTCGACGGTCGCGCGCCTGATCGCGCAGCTGCTCGGCTCGACATCCGGTGTCATCAAGCTCGACGGGGCGCCGGTCAAGGCGCACGCCGGCCGCGCGTTCCGGCGCTACGTGCGAAACGTGCAGATGATCCTGCAGGACCCGTTCGCCTCGCTCAACCCGATCCATACCGTCCGCTACGTTCTCGGTCGCTCGATCAGGATCCATCACCCGAAGGCCAAGAAGGCCGAGCGGGCCGAGCTGCTCAGTGGACTGCTCACCCAGGTCGATCTCGTTCCGCCGGAGCGCTATCTCGACAAATTCCCCCACGAGCTCTCGGGCGGCCAGCGCCAGCGCGTCGCGATCGCCCGCGCACTGGGCGCGACGCCGAAAGTGTTGTTGGCGGATGAGCCCGTATCGATGCTCGACGTCTCGATTCGCATCGGCGTGCTCAACCTGCTGCAGAACCTCAAGCAGAAGTTCGACCTCGCGATCCTCTACATCACGCACGACATCGCATCCGCGCGCTACTTCGCCGACACCACCATGGTCATGTACGCCGGCCAGATCATCGAACGTGGGCCGAGCGAGCGCGTGACGCAGCACCCTGCCCATCCGTACACGCAGCTTCTCATCGCATCGGCGCCAGACCCCGACCAGCTCACCGGACGCGACGAACGGCCGGCCAAGGGCGAACCGCCGAGCCTCATCACCCCGCCGCCCGGATGCCGCTTCAACCCGCGCTGCCCGTTCGCGATGGAGCGCTGCCTCACCCAGCAGCCGCCCGTGTTCCAGGTCGGCGAGGACCAGGAGGCCGCCTGCTGGCTGTACGCAGAGGACGCAAGCGTCGAGCGCGAGGCAGCATTCGGGGTGCGCGCATGAAATTCCTTCTCCGCCGCGTCGGCTTCTACCTCTTCACCGCCTGGGCGGCCATCACGCTCAACTTTTTCATCCCGCGAATGCTGCCGGGTGATCCGGTGCAATCGCTCATCAACAAGTACCAGGGCCGGCTCAGCACGGACGCGATCAACTCCCTGCGCGTGCTCTTCGGGCTCAACACCCACACCACACTCTGGCAGGATTACCTCACATACTGGAGCAACCTGTTCCACGGTGATTTCGGGATCTCGTTCACCTACTTTCCCACTCCGGTGGCCGATGTCATCGCCCAGTCCCTGCCGTGGACACTCATGCTCGTCGGCATCTCGACCATCATCGGATTCGTGCTCGGCACCCTCGCCGGCGTCGGCCTCGGTTGGCGCCGCGGAACCTGGATGGACGGGCTCCTGCCCGTCGCCAACTTCTTCTCGGCGATCCCATACTTCTGGCTTGGCCTGATCGCCATTGCGATCTTCGGCGTCGCGATCCCGCTGTTCCCCGCCTCCGGCGGGTACGACGCCGGACTGATCCCGTCGTTCTCCGGAGACTTCATCGGTTCTGCGATCTACCACGCGGCGCTGCCAGCACTGACGATCGTGGTGAGTTCGGTCGCCGGCTGGATCCTCAGCATGCGCAACATGATGGTGACCGTCTCCTCCGAGGATTACGTCACGGTCGCGCAGGCCAAAGGGCTGCCGGAGCGCAGGGTGATGTTCGGCTACGCGGCACGCAACGCCGTGCTCCCGAGTATCTCCGGCTTTGCGCTCTCCCTCGGCTTCATCGTCGGCGGCACGCTCGTCACCGAGATGGTGTTCTCGTACCCGGGCATCGGGTACGTGCTGTTCCAGGCCATCGGGTCGAAGGACTACCCACTCATGCAGGGCGTATTCCTCATCATCACGTTGTCCGTTCTGGTGGCCAACATGGCCGCGGACTTCGTCTACGCATTCCTTGATCCGCGCACAAGACAGGAGGGCTGAGGATGTCTATCCAGGCTGATCCCGTGGCCGTCGACCCCACCGTGGTCGTCTCATCCGGAGTCCAACTGAACAAGCGCGGTCGGCGCGCCAGACTCGGGATCTTCCGCAATACGAAGGCGCTCGTCGGCGTCGTGATCCTCGCGTTCTTCCTCCTCATCGCCATCATCGGGCCGTGGATTGCGCCGTACGACCCGAGCAAGGTCACGCCGGAGGCCCTGCTTCCGCCGTCGGGCGCGCACTGGCTCGGCACGACGGGCACCGGGCAGGACATCCTGTCCCAGCTCATCGTCGGAACGCAAGGCGTGATGGTCGTCGGGCTGATAGCCGGAATCCTCGCGACGGTCATCTCCGTGATCGTCGGCGTGATCTCCGGCTTCCTCGGCGGCACCGGTGATGAGGTGCTGTCGCTCATCTCCAACATCTTCCTCGTGATCCCCGCGCTGCCGCTTATCATCATCATCGCCGGGCTGCTCCCGGCGGCGGGCGGGATGACGATTGCTCTCGTGATCGCGCTCACTGGCTGGGCGTGGGGTGCGCGAGTGCTTCGGGCGCAGACTCTCTCCCTGCGCAAGCGCGACTTCGTCGAGGCGGCGAGGGCGAACGGCGAACCGCTGTGGCGCATCGTGTTCTTCGAGATCATGCCCAACCTCACCGCGATCATCGCATCCGGATTCATCGGTACCGTGATCTTCGCAATCCTCAGCGAGGTGACGCTCGCCTTCATCGGGGTCACGAGCATCTCGACCTGGAACTGGGGAACCGTTCTGTTCTGGGCGCAGAGCAGCCAGGCACTCGTGCAGGGCGCGTGGTGGTGGTTCGTTCCCGCCGGGCTCTGCATCGCGGCCGTGGGAACATCGCTCACGCTGATCAACTTCGGCATCGACGAGTTCGTCAACCCGCGCCTGCGCAACACCGCAGCGAGCGCCGGCATCCTGCGCAAGAAGAAGATTCGCGCGCGGATCGGGTTCACGCCGATCTACCGCGGCGAAGAGAAGGAAGGTGTCGCATGACTCTCGTCAGCCCAACCGTTCGACCCGTTGCAATCGCGTCGGATCGCAAGCCCGTGCTGGAGATCCGCAACCTCTCGGTCGACTATGGCTACGACGACAACGCCGTGCACGCCCTCCAGGACGTGAGCCTTACCCTGCACGCCGGCGAGGTGCTCGGCCTCGCAGGGGAGAGCGGAAGCGGAAAGTCCACGCTCGCATACGCGGCGACCCGGCTTCTGCCGCCACCGGGCGTCATCACCGGCGGCGAGGTCGTCTTTACGAGCTCGCGCGACGGGCATGGCGGCGACCTGCTGAGGATGTCGGATGCCGAGCTGCGTGCCCAGCGCTGGCGGGACACCGCTATCGTGTTCCAGGGTGCGATGAATTCGCTCAACCCGGTGTACACGATCGGCAAGCAGCTCATCGACGGGATCGCGGCGCACTCTCCGCGCGGGCAGAAGGAGGCGGCCAAGCGCCGGGCTCTGGAACTGCTCGACATGGTCGGAATCCCGAAGGACCGGCTGTCGAGCTACCCCCACCAGCTGTCCGGTGGCATGCGCCAGCGCGTCATGATCGCGATGGCCCTCGCCCTCGAGCCTGAGGTCGTGATCATGGACGAGCCGACGACCGCCCTCGATGTGGTCATGCAGCGACAGATCGTCGAACAAGTCATGTCGCTCAAGAACGACCTTGGCTTCTCGGTCATCTTCATCACCCACGACGTGTCCCTGTTGCTCGAGCTGGCCGACCGCATTGCGATCATGTACGGCGGCAACATCGTGGAAGACGCGAGTGCGCGCGAGGTATACCGCGAACCGCGGCATCCGTACACCGCCGGGTTGCTGCATTCATTCCCCCCGCTGCATGGACCGCGCCGCGAGCTCCGCGGCATCCCCGGGTCCCCGCCTGACCTCATGCACTTGCCGACCGGGTGCAACTTCCACCCGCGGTGCCCGTTCGCCTTCGACGCGTGCAAGACGATTGAGCCTGCGTTGGGGCCGACCCGTTTCGAAGCCGAGGAGCCGCACCGATCGGTGGCATGCTTGCTGCACGATCCTGCTGTCGCCCCAGGGCCGGTACCCGTTGAACTGGGTGTGCGTCCGACAGAGACGTCACCCCTAATCAAGGAAAGCTCCACCTCATGACTGAATCAACCCATCCCGTAACGCTCTTCACCGGCCAGTGGGCGGACCTTCCGCTCGAGGATGTCGCCAGGTATGCAAGCGAGTGGGGCTACGACGGGCTCGAGATCGCCTGCTCGGGCGAGCATCTGGACGTGTGGCGCGCGGCAGAGGACGACGCGTACCTCCAGGGGCGGATCGACCTGCTCGACAAGTACGGGCTCAAGGTGTGGGCGATCTCGAACCACCTCAAGGGCCAGGCGGTCTGCGACGACCCGATCGACTTCAGGCACCAGGCGATCGTCGGATCGCGAGTGTGGGGCGACGGCGAAGCCGAGGGTGTGCGCCAGCGTGCGGCCGAAGAACTCAAGCTCACCGCCACGGTGGCGCGCAAGCTCGGCGTGGACACCGTCGTCGGCTTCACCGGGTCGAAGATCTGGCCGTACGTCGCCCAGTTCCCGCCAGTGCCGGCCGCCGTGATCGACGCTGGATACCAGGACTTCGCCGATAGGTGGAACCCGATCCTCGACGTGTTCGACGACGAGGGTGTGCGATTCGCGCACGAGGTGCACCCGTCGGAGATCGCGTACGACTACTGGTCGAGCGTGCGCTCGCTCGAGGCGATCGGCCATCGCGAGGCGTTCGGGTTCAACTGGGACCCGAGCCACATGATGTGGCAGGACATCGACCCCGTCGGCTTCATTGTCGATTTCAAGGACCGGATCTACCACGTCGACTGCAAGGACACCCGGATGCGGCCAAAGACGGGCCGCGCAGGGGTGCTCGGTTCCCACCTGCCCTGGGGCGACCCACGACGCGGCTGGGACTTCGTCTCGACGGGACACGGCGACGTGCCGTGGGAGGACTCGTTCCGGGCGCTGAACGCGATCGGCTACGACGGACCGATTTCGATCGAGTGGGAAGACGCCGGGATGGATCGGCTGCACGGCGCGAAGGAGGCGCTCGGATACATCCGCTCTCTCCTGTGGAAGCTGCCGACGGCATCCTTCGACGCGGCATTCAGCAACCAGGACTGATCAGCCGCCGAAGCCGCTCCTGAGACCGGCGCCTTCTGCGACGGTCGTCGCTGTGACGTTTCCGCTCGAATCGGCCGTGCCGACGACTGCGATCGTCTGGCCGGTCCTGAGAGTGGATACGCTGCCGGTCGAGGTCTGGGTCACCTTGGTCGACGCGGTCGTGGCAATAGTTGTCTGCGTCCCGTCCGTGGACTTCACGACAATCGTGGTGCCGTTGATCGAGACGATCGTTCCAGTGGTGAATCCGGCGCCGGCCTGGCCGCCGCTCGCCGAGCCACCCGTTGCGATTTGGGGCGCATACGTGGTGGTGGGCGCGGCCGGCACGTTGGCAGCGGTCGTTCGTCCGATCAGGACGCCGCCGACGCCACCCACCACGAGCGCGGCGATGAGGGTAAACGTCAAGGTAACCCGCCGGCGCCTAGGCTCTGGAACGGATGTGGGTGCGATTGAGTCGGGCATGGATGTAGTTCCCCATAATATTCTGACAAGAACCTCGGGGTCGGCCGTGCAGCACTCCGAACAGGGTGCATCCGGCGTTCACAGTATCTTCATAGGTTGAACACAGCTTCCCTATGGTCCGCTGTCCATAATGGGAATTGTGACGATGACTCCGCGTACCAACCAGCCCACCCAGGGACAGCCCCGAACTCTTCTGCGCCGTGCGGACGGCAGCTCGATCCGCGTTCTCGTCGTCGACGACGAGACGACGCTGACCGACCTGCTCTCGATGGCTTTGCACTACGAAGATTGGGAGGTGCGCACTGCTGGGACCGGCCAGCAGGCACTGAGCATCGCGCGTGAGTTCCGTCCCGACGTGATCGTGCTCGACATCATGCTGCCCGACATCGACGGGTTGCAGGTGCTCTCGCGGATCCGCGCCGATGGCTATGAAGCTCCCGTACTCTTCCTGACCGCGAAGGACTCTCTCGACGACAGGATCGCCGGACTCACCGCCGGCGGGGACGACTACGTCACGAAGCCGTTCAGCCTCGAGGAGCTCGTCGCGCGACTGCGTGGTCTGCTTCGCCGCTCGCGGAGTGCGGTCCCGGACTCGAGTGACCCGATCCTGACCGTGGGCGACCTGGTCCTGGATGAGGACAGCTACGAGGTGCACCGCGCGGGCGAACCCGTCGCCCTGACGGCGACCGAGTTCGAACTGCTGCGCTTCCTCATGCGCAACCCGAGGCGCGTTCTCAGCAAGGCGCAGATCCTCGACCGGGTCTGGAGCTATGATTTCGGCGGTTCGTCGAGCGTTGTCGAGCTGTACATTTCCTACCTGCGCAAGAAGATCGACGCCGGCCGTCCGCCCATGATCCACACCGTTCGAGGCGCCGGCTACATGGTGAAGGCCGCAACCTGATGCTCGGAGCGTCGGCAGCGGCGCCCGGAAGGAAGTTGCAATGGTGGCGTCTGGGAATCCGGCCGTTTCGCACGTGGACGCTGCTTAGCCGTCTCGTCGTCGCGGTGGTCGGCTTGATCGCCATCGTGAGCATCGTGATCGGACTTTTCAGTACGATCGCGCTGCAGAGTTACCTCTCTGACCAACTGAACACCCAGCTCGGCGAGGCTCTGAACCGTGGTCAGAACACCGCCGATCGGATCTTCGGTTCCCTCCCCGCCGACAGCCGAGTGGCCGGGGTCGTCAGCGCTCCCGGGCAGCCGACCGGGACGTTTGCCGCCGTCATCGACAGTGGACGGATATACGCCCAGATTCTCGGTTCTGGTCCCGAACCGACGGCCAAGGCCATTTCGCACAATATCGCCGCCGTCGCAGCCCTGCCGCCGGATGGGGTACCTCGGACGGTCAATCTCGGTCAGTTCGGCGACTACCGCATCGCTTCGGTGCCACTCCTCAACGGCGGCACCATCGCCATCGGACTCCCGCTCACCCCGGTCAACGCCACGGTGTCGCAGATCGTGTTCGTGATCCTGATGGTGACCATCCTCGGCCTCGCGGCGGCAGCGGCGCTCGCGACCCTGATCGTGCGGCTCGCGCTGCGCCCGCTCCAGCGCGTTGCGAACACCGCCCAGCAGGTTTCCGAACTCCCCCTCGAGCGCGGTGACGTCGCGCTCGCCGTGCGCGTTCCGGATGCCGACACCGATCCGCGCACCGAGGTCGGCACCGTCGGTGCAGCGCTCAACCGCATGCTCATGCATGTCGGCGCCGCCCTGACCGCCCGCCAGGCGAGTGAGCAGAAGGTTCGTCAGTTCGTGGCGGATGCCAGTCACGAGCTGCGCACGCCGCTCGCGTCGATCCGCGGGTACGCCGAGCTGACCCGGCGCAGTCCGCACGAGCTCCACACCGACGTCACGCACGCGATCGGTCGCATCGAGTCAGAGGCAACCCGGATGACATCGATCGTCGAGGACCTCCTGCTCCTGGCGCGCCTGGACGAGGGCCGTGCTCTGGAACGCGACCCCGTCGACCTCTCGATGTTGCTCATCGACGCCGTGAGCGATGCGCACGCGGCCGGGCGAGACCACCGCTGGTCGCTGGACCTGCCCGATGAGCCTGTCGAGGTGACCGGGGATGCCGCCCGGCTGCACCAGGTGGTTGCGAACCTGCTCGCCAACGCGCGCGTGCACACCGCGGAAGGAACCGAAGTGACGGCAGCGCTCGCCGTCGAGGGGCAGCATGCGGTCATCATGATCACCGACAACGGAGCTGGCATCCCTGCCGAACTCCAGCAAACCCTGTTCGAACGCTTCGTCAGGGGCGACAGCTCCCGCGCGCGCGCGACAGGGAGCAGTGGGCTGGGCCTCGCGATCGTGTACGCGGTCATCGAGGCGCATGGCGGCACCGTCTCGGTTGAGAGTGCGCCTGGCCACACGGCATTCCGCGTCTCGCTCCCGCTCTGATCGTGCGGGGGCGAATGTGAGAGGCCGCATCCGCCGGCCCGGTCCGGTATCAGTTGTTCGACGGTGGCAGACTTGTCTCACAAGCACTACACGCGAGAGGAACCATCAATGAGGATTGCGGTTACGGGCGGATCGGGCAAGCTGGGGCGTTCAGTCGTCACCGGGCTCAGGGAGGCCGGGCACGAGGTAACGAACCTGGATGTCGCGGGAGTCAAGGGGGAGTTCACCCGCGTCGACTTCACGGACTACGGGCAGGCCATCGACGCGATCTTCGGCGTCAACGACCGGCACGACGGATTCGACGCACTGGTGCACCTCGCGGCGATCCCCGCGCCCGGCATCATGAGCGACATCGCGACCTTCCAGAACAACATGAACTCGACGTTCAACGTGTTCCAGGCGGCGCGACGTGCAGGCATCAAGAACATCGTCTACGCGTCCAGTGAGACCGTGCTCGGTCTGCCGTTCGATGTGGCGCCGCCCTACATCCCGGTCGACGAGGAATATCCGGCGCGACCGGAGAGCGTCTACTCGCTCGTCAAGCACCTCGAGGAGCAACTGGCCATCGAGCTCGTGCGCTGGGACCCCACCCTCAAGATCGTCGCACTGCGCTTCTCGAACGTGATGAACGACGAGGACTACGCCGAGTTCCCGTCATTCGACGCCGAGGCGCGCGCGCGCAAGTGGAACCTGTGGGGGTATATCGACGGGCGGGACGGCGCGCAGGCCGTGCGCAAGGCACTCGAGTCGGATGCCACCGGTTTCCACCGTTACATCATCGCGGCGGCCGACACCGTGATGTCCCGGCCGAATGCCGAACTCGTCGCCGAAGTCTTTCCCGACGTGCCGGTGAAGGGTGACCTGGGCGTCAACGACACCCTGCTGTCGATCGACAAGGCACGCCGCGAGCTCGGCTTCGACCCCGAGTATTCGTGGCGCGACAGGGTGGCGAAGTAGCTCACAAGACCTGCCCTCAGGGCGGATGACGGGGCGCGCGTATCGATTTGCACATGCGGGCGCGCGTCCCGTAACCTGTACGAAGCCAAAGACCGCCGGTTATTGAGGTGCGCAGCAATGCGTCCCCCATCGAAGGCTCACCCAGGTGAGGGCCCGCGCAGGTGTATGAAGATGTTTCCGCAGTTTTCTGCGTTTCCAGCTCCGTGCCCTGTGCCGGAGCTTTTTTCATGTGCGCCGGGCGGTCGAGGCATGCATCGCTCCCGCGATGTGTGACTAAAGACAAGTAGGAGTAGGCCATGGCGAACAAGGAAGCCTCGGTTGCTGAGCTCACGGAGTTGTTCCAGAGCTCGACCGCCGTTCTGCTGACCGAGTACCGCGGTCTCACTGTTGCTCAGCTCAAGGAGCTGCGCACGTCCATCAGTGAGCACGCAACGTACGCCGTGGTGAAGAACACGCTGACCAAGATTGCGGCCAACAACGCCGGCATCTCGTCGTTTGACGACGAGCTCGTCGGTCCGTCCGCGATCGCCTTTGTGCATGGTGACCCCGTCGCCGTCGCAAAGTCCCTGCGTACCTTCGCCAAGGCACACCCTCTTCTCGTGGTCAAGGGCGGTTACTTCGACGGTAACCCGCTGACCACCGCAGAGGTAGGCAAGCTCGCCGACCTCGAGTCCCGCGAGGTGCTGCTGGCCAAGCTGGCCGGCGCCTTCAAGGCCTCGCTGTTCGGAGCCGCATATCTGTTCAACGCACCGCTGTCGAAGGCTGTTCGCACCGTCGACGCGCTGCGTGAGAAGCAGGAGTCCGCGAGCTAGTCCGAGAAATCGGTCGCCGAGGGATGCGAAGCATTACCTCGGAGCGCGCGGTGAGTAACTAAGAATCTAAGGAGAAAATCATGGCAAAGCTTTCCACTGAGGAACTGCTTGAGCAGTTCAAGGGACTGACCCTCATCGAGCTCAGCGAGTTCGTTAAGGCGTTCGAGGAGACCTTCGAGGTCACCGCTGCTGCTCCGGTTGCCGCTGCAGCCGCTGCCGGCCCCGCTGCCGCCGCCGAAGAGGTCGAAGAGAAGACCGCATTCGACGTCGTCCTCGAGGCCGCGGGTGAGAAGAAGATCCAGGTCATCAAGGAGGTGCGCGCTCTCACCAGCCTCGGCCTGGGTGAGGCGAAGGCACTCGTTGACAACGCTCCGAGCCCTGTGCTCGAAGGCGTCAACAAGGAGGCCGCGGACAAGGCGAAGGCTCAGCTCGAAGAGGCTGGCGCCACCGTCACCGTCAAGTAGTCAGCGCCCCTCGGGGTTCTTGCATAAGGGTGTCGCCCCGCAACGGGGCGGCGCCCTTTGGCGTTAACGAGTCCGTTCGTCAAGCACAGAGGTCACGCGACAGCGGTCACGCGCGCGGGGGAGCAGCGCTCACTCGTTCGATCAGTGTGACGGGCATCCTCAGGGATCGCGCACGTGGCGAAGCGCCGCCCAATTCGTCGAGCAGTATGCGCGCGGCAACCGCGCCTTGTTCGAACGGGTCCTGCGCCATCGTGGTGAGCCCGAACGACTCCGCGAAATCGTGGTTGTCGATGCCGATCACCGACAGGTCGCCTGGCACGGCTAGTCCGTGGTCATGGGCGGCCAGGATGGCGCCGATCGCCATCTCATCGGATCCCGCGAAGACCGCGGTCGGCCGCGGTCCAGGACGGTCGAGCAGCGCGTTAATTGCGGCACGGCTGCTGGGTAGCGAAAAGTGGCCAGGGATGATCCAGTCCGGTCGGGCGGGGATGCCGGCGATGCGCAGCGCGTCCTCGAAGCCATGCATTCGTCCCACTGGAACCTGACGGTTGAGTCCCTCTTCGTCTTGACCCCCGAGGTGTGCGATCTCGCGGTGTCCGAGCGCGATCAGGTACTCCGTTGCACGTCGCGCGGTGCCGCGCTCGTCGATACCCACGCTGCGCAGGCCGCGGACTGGACCGCCGACGACGATGGTCGGGTGCCCGGTGGATGCGAGCTCGAATCGCTCGTCGGCGGTGAAATCCAGGCAGAGTGCGAGCAGAGCATCCGTTCTCTTGCGCAGGATCGACCGGTGGAACACCCGCTCGCGGTCACCACCTGGTCCGCCCAGATTGAACAGGATCATGTCGTAGCTTGCGGCGCGCAGTTCGGCGTCGACGCCCGCGAGGACGGTCGTATAGAACCAGCGGCTCACCGACGGCACGACGACGCCCATGGCGCGCGTGCGACCGCTCGCGAGTCCGGACGCGCTCGACGAGGCGACGTAGCCGAGCTCATCCGCCGCCGTGCGTACCCGCGCGCGGGTCTTCTCCG
>JAVECW010000027.1 GCA_030841285.1 Microbacteriaceae bacterium | reverse complement strand
GGATCCTCGTCGATCGGCACCTCGGTCGCGCTGTCCCACAACAGCACGTACGACGTCACTCCCGGGTGCTCGGGGAGTGAGACCGTCACGTCATCCTCGACGCCGTGGACGATCAGAAGCACGCGATTGAAAGCTTCGCGATCCGGCGTGCTCGCGGTGAGGTATTGCAGCGTGCGGTTCTCCGGCGAATTCCAGTCCTCGTCGTCCATCAGCGAGCCGCCGGCGTCGTACCAGTCCATGTGGCTCGCGTTCTTGGTGGTCTCGCCGGCGACCGCATACAGGGCAGGTCGCAGCGCCGGATTGTTGCGGCGCAGTTCGAGCAGGTGCTTGGTGGTGCGAAGGAGCTCCTGCTGGTCGCGCGTCTGCAGCCAGCTCATCCAGGTCAGCTCGCTGTCCTGGCAGTACGGATTGTTGTTGCCGCGCTGGCTTCGGCCGAACTCATCGCCCGCGGTGATCATGGGAACCCCGGCGGAGAGGATGAGCGTCGCCATGAGATTGCGCATGGCCTTGTGCCGAGCGAGCAGGATCGCCTCGTCCATCGTTGGACCCTCGACGCCGTGGTTGAACGACCGATTGTTGTCCGTTCCGTCGCGGTTATTCTCTCCGTTGCCGAGATTGTGCTTGACGTTGTACGAGGTCAGGTCGGCCATGGTGAAGCCGTCGTGTGCCGTGATGAAGTTGACGGAGGCGAGCGGACCGCGCTCAGGTGAGAACGTATTGGATGACCCGGCGAGCCGGGTCGCGAAGCCGCCGATTCCCATCGAGGCCCTGTCCGTGGCGCGAGCCTCGGCGATGTCGGTGAGCCAGAAGGAGCGCACGCGGTCGCGGTAGCGGTCATTCCACTCCGACCAGCCGTCGGGGAAGTTCCCCGTCTGCCATCCGCCAGCGCCGACATCCCATGGCTCGGCGATCGTCTTGACGTTCGCAAGCTGCGGATCCTCGAGGATGCCCGTGAGAAGCGGGTGATCGCGCGCGAATTCGACATCGGCGTTTCGCCCGAGCGTCGCGGCCAGGTCGAATCGGAATCCGTCGATCTGAACCTCGTTCGCCCAGTACCGCAGCGAATCGAGGACAAGTCGGATGGGCACGTCGTGACCGAAATTGACCGTGTTGCCGCATCCGGTGACGTCGACGTACGCGCCGTGCGCATCCTGGCGGTAGTAGTTGGCGTTGTCGATGCCGCGGAAGCTCGTGCGCGGACCGCCAAGGCCTTCCTCTGCCGTGTGGTTGTAGACCACGTCGAGGATGACCTCGAGGCCGGCCTCGTGCATGAGCTTGACCATGCCCTTGAACTCGCGGAGCACGGCCTCCGGGCCTTCGGCCTGCGCGCTCCGCGACGCGTATGGGGCGTGCGGGCTGAAGAAGTTGAGCGTGTTGTAGCCCCAGTAATTGCTCAGACCCTGGCTGATCAGGCGCTGCTCTGAGACGAACGCCTGCACCGGCAGCAGCTCGACGGCAGTGACGCCGAGGTCCTTGAGGTACGTGATGGTCGCATCGTGCGCGAGCCCGGCATACGTGCCGCGCAGCTCCTCGGGGATGGCCGGGTTGAGTTTGGTCATGCCCTTGACGTGGGCCTCGTAGATCACCGTGTGGTCGAGGGCCGTGTTCGGCTTCCGCGATTCGCCCCAGTCGAAGCCGTTCTCCATGACGGTGGAGAGCCAGCTGGTCGACCCGGTGCGGTCGAGTCCCCGCGCATACGGGTCGATCAGGAGGGTCTCGGGGTTGAAAACGCTCGTCGGGCTCGCTGGACCCGAGGCGCGGATCGCGTATCGACGGCCGGGGTGCAGCGAACGCGAACGGCCCATCCACACGCCGTGCGAGTCCTTGGTCATGGGCACGGTCTTGACCATCCAGTTGGGATCCCTGTCGTCGAACAGGCAGATCTCCATGGAGTCGGCGTGCTCGGACCAGACCCTCAGCTCCCCACCGTGCGGGGTGTTCCGAACGCCGAGATTACGTAATGGATCGACGGACGTCATGCGATCTAGAGTAGTGAGTGCGCGATTCGGAATCCTGACCGTGGCGCATCGTACGGCGCTGAAGGAGTGGTGGTGGCCGTTTATCTTGACCACGCGGCGACGACGCCCATGCTGCCCGACGCCATCGCTGCATACGCCGAGGCCATGTCGGTCGTCGGCAATCCGGCGTCCATTCACAGCCAGGGGCAAGAGGCGAAACGGATGCTCGAGGAGGCCCGCGAGACGGTCGCGGCGTCGCTCGGCTGTGATCCGATCGAGGTCGTCTTCACCTCTGGCGGCACCGAAGCGATCAACCTGGCGATCAAGGGCCTGTATTGGGCCCGCAATGACGCAGGGCCCGGTCCTGGAGTGTCCACCCTCCCCAAGCCCCGCATCCTCGCGCCAGGCGGCGAACATCACGCCACCATCGACACGCTCGAGTGGCTGGAACGCTACGAGGGCGCCGAGGTCGAGTGGCTGCCGCTCGACGAGCTGGGTCGCATCCGCGTCGATGCCGTCGAGGAAGCGCTTGCCCGTGACCCAGATTCGATCGCACTGCTCACGCTCATCATGGCCAACAACGAGGTCGGCACCATCCAGCCCGTGGGTGACGTCGCCGCGCTCGCCGCTCGCTATGGCGTTCCCGTTCACACGGATGCCGTCGCCGCCTACGGTCACCTGCCCATCGACTTCGCGGGGCTCCGTCGAGAGTCGGGAAGCGCATCCGCTGGTTTGCTCGCGCTGAGCGTCTCCGCCCACAAAATCGGCGGGCCTGTCGGAATCGGAGCGCTCGTTCTGAGTCGCGCTGCGACGGTCGTGCCGCTGGTCCACGGGGGCGGCCAGCAACGCCAGGTTCGTTCGGGAACGCAGGATGTCGCCGCGGCCGTCTCGTTTGCGGTCGCGGCGGAGCGAGCGACGGCGGAACTCGCATTCGAGGCCGAGCGGGTTGCCGCGCTCCGTGACCGAGTGATTGCCGGCGTGGCCGCGGCCGTGCCGGAGGCGACGCTGAGCGGCGCTCCGGATGCCGCGCGGCTGCCATCCAATGCCCACTTCACCTTCCCCGGCGCCCAGGGTGACTCGCTCCTGTTCCTCCTCGACGTTGCGGGCGTCTCGGTGTCGACGGGGTCGGCTTGCCAGGCCGGCATCCCCGAGCCGTCGCATGTGCTCATCGCGATGGGGCGCAGCGAACAGGAGGCGCGAGGTGCCTTGCGCATCACGCTCGGTCGCACGACCACCGATGCGGATGTCGACGCCTTCCTTGATGCGCTGCCCGCCGCATACGCGCAGGCCTCGCGCGCCGGGCTCGCCGACCGCGCCACTCGCCTCGGCCGCTAGCGGGCCTGCCGGGCACGACAGCGCATACCCGTGTGTCTGCGCCCACCTGAGGCATGTGCGCCCGCGCGACCGGGCGCACACGTGCCTGGCGGGCGCAGACAAGGGATAGTGCCCGTTCCGGCGGATAGTGCCCCGCACACCGGGACCTATCCGCCGGAACGGACACGATGGCGACCGGATGAAGCGATCGCATCCGTTACGTACACTTGTCGGATGAAGGTTTTGGCGGCGATGAGCGGCGGAGTCGATTCCGCGGTCGCTGCCGCGCGCGCCGTCGAGGCCGGCCATGACGTGGTCGGCGTGCACCTTGCGCTCAGCCGCATGCCTGGCACCCTCCGCACGGGCAGCCGAGGCTGCTGCACCATCGAAGATTCCATGGATGCGCAGCGGGCCGCCAACCTGATCGGCATCCCGTATTACGTCTGGGATTTCTCCGAGCGCTTCAAGCTCGACGTGGTCGACGACTTCATCGCCGAGTACTCCGCGGGTCGCACTCCCAATCCGTGCATGCGCTGCAATGAGCGCATCAAGTTCGCCGCCCTGCTCGAGAAGGCCATCGACCTGGGCTTCGACGCCGTCTGCACTGGCCACTATGCGAGCGTCGTGACGGATGCGGACGGTAACCGCGAGCTGCATCGGGCGAGCGCGTGGGCCAAGGACCAGTCGTACGTGCTCGGCGTGCTGACGACCGAACAGCTTGCCCACTCGATGTTCCCGCTGGGCGCAACGCCGTCCAAGGCAGAGGTGCGCGCCGAGGCTGCAGCGCGCGGCTTCAGCGTTGCAAACAAGCCGGACTCGCACGACATCTGCTTCATCCCAGACGGCGACACTCGCGGATGGCTGGCCGAACGAGTGGGCGCTGAGCAGGGCGCGATCCTCGACCGCACGGGCGAGCGCATCGGCACGCATGAGGGGGCGCACGCGTTTACGGTTGGTCAGCGCAAGGGACTCAGCGTCGGTGTTCCAACGCCAGACGGGCGCCCGCGATTCGTTCTCGAGGTGCGGCCGAAGACGAACGAGGTCGTAGTCGGCCCCAAAGAGGCCCTCGACATCGCGGAGATCGCCGGCAGTCGATACTCGTGGGCAGGGCTCGACCCGATCGCATCAGGGATCGCGGATGCCGATGCCGATGGCATCGCGTCGTTCCGGTGCGAGGTGCAGATTCGCGCACACGCCGATCCGGTGCCCGCGATGGCGCGGGTTGCGGCACAGGGCGAACTGGTGATCGTGCCTGACGAGCCGCTCAACGGTGTCGCCCCTGGCCAGACCGCCGTCATCTACGTCGGCACGCGCGTGCTCGGGCAGACCACGATCGACCGCACGGTGAGCGCGGTTCCGGTCGCCTGAATCGCCGCCTGGGGGTCGGTGGTACTCCCTATGCTTGGACCGTGGCGAACGACATCGCGGATGACCTCACGCAGGCAGGGGCAGAGGCCAAGGACCTGACAACGCGGGTTCTCGAGCTTCGCGACGCGTACTACGAGCGCGACACGGTGCTCGTCAGCGATGAAGAGTACGACGCCATGATTCGTCGGCTCGCCGAACTCGAGCGTCTCTTCCCCGAGTTGCAGAGCCAGGACAGTCCGACCCAGACCGTCGGTGGCCGGGCGCAGACGACGCTCTTTGCGCCGGTCGAGCACGCAGAGCGCATGCTCAGCCTCGACAACGTCTTCTCGATCGAGGAATTCGAGGCCTGGGCTGCACGGGTCGAGCGCGACGCAGGGCGCCGCGTCGACTAC
The DNA here is from genome assembly GCA_030841285.1 of Microbacteriaceae bacterium. Taxonomy (GTDB): domain Bacteria; phylum Actinomycetota; class Actinomycetes; order Actinomycetales; family Microbacteriaceae; genus JAUZGC01. The sequence goes on along the minus strand of JAVECW010000027.1, from coordinate 19,092 downwards.
CTGTGCGAACTGAAGATCGACGGCCTCGCCATCAATCTCCGCTACGAGAACGGTGTGCTTACGAGCGCGGCGACGCGAGGCGACGGCGTGGTCGGCGAAGACGTAACAGAGAACGTGCGCGCGATCGCCTCGATCCCGACGCGGCTTGCCGGCTCGGGGCATCCGCCGCTCGTCGAAGTGCGTGGTGAGGTCTTCTTCCCCGTGGCCGCATTCGCCGAACTCAACGCGGCGCAGGCCGAGCTGGGGGAGCGGATCTTCGCTAATCCCCGCAACGCGGCGAGCGGTTCGCTCAGGCAGAAGGCCGAGGGCAAAACCGAGGCACAGCTTGCGCTCATGCGCTCGCGGTTGTCGAGATTGCGGATGCTCGTACACGGCATCGGCGCATGGGCCAACCCGCCCGTCGACAGTCAATCCAAGACCTACGAGCTCCTTGCGGAGTGGGGCCTGCCGACATCGACGCACTATCGGGTGGTGGATTCGGCGACCGGGGCATCCGAGTTCATCCGCTATTACGGCGAGCACCGCGACAGCGTCGAGCACGAGATCGACGGCATCGTGATCAAGGTCGACGAGCTCGCACTGCATGACGAACTCGGTGCAACCAGCCGTGCGCCGCGCTGGGCGATCGCATTCAAGTACCCGCCCGAGCAGGTCAACACCAAGCTCCTCGACATCGTCGTGAGCGTGGGGCGCACGGGACGTGCGACGCCGTTCGCGGTGATGGAGAAGGTGCGCGTCGCCGGCAGCGAGGTGCGCCAGGCGACTCTGCACAACCAGGACGTCGTCAAGGCCAAGGGCGTGCTGATCGGCGACACTGTCGTCCTGCGAAAGGCCGGTGACGTCATCCCCGAGGTTCTGGGGCCCGTGATCGAGCTCCGGGACGGCACGGAACGCGAGTTCGTCATGCCCGAGTTGTGCCCGGTGTGCGGTGCCAGGCTGGCGCCGGCCAAGGAGGGTGATGTCGACCTGCGGTGCCCGAACGCGGAGTTCTGCCCAGCGCAGGTCTGGGGCAGGGTCGAGCACATCGGATCCCGCGGTGCGCTCGACGTCGAGGCGCTCGGTGAAGTTGCCGCGGCTGCGCTCACACAGCCGCTCGAGCCCGCCGACCCCCCGCTCCACACCGAGGCCGCGCTCTTCGACCTGCGGATGCCAGACATCTTCCCGGTCACCGTCGTCGTGCGCGACGCGGAAACCGGGCTGCCCAGGCTCACCGACACCGGTGAGCCGAAGACGGACACCCCATTCCGCAGGAAGCGGCAGAAGAAGGACGGCCCGTTCGACCCTGGGGCAGCCGAGTTCACGGGGGACGCGGAGTATGTTCCCTCGAAGAACGCGGAAGAGCTCCTCGCCAATCTGGAGGCAGCCAAGACCAAGCCGCTGTGGCGCATCCTCGTCGCGCTCAATATCCGTCACGTCGGCCCGGTCGCCGCGCGTGCGCTCGCGAATCACTTCGGGTCGCTCGATGCGATCCGCTCGGCACGTCGTGAGGAACTTGCCGAGGTCGACGGTGTTGGCGGGATTATTGCCGATGCCGTCCTCGACTGGTTCACGGTCGAATGGCACCTCGAGATCGTCGAGCGCTGGGGGGCTGCGGGGGTGCAGTTCGCGACCCCGGGGCATCCGGGACCGGGGAGCGAAGAGTCGGTCGGAGGGGTTCTTTCCGGACTCACGGTCGTCGCCACGGGAACGCTCGAGGGGTTCACACGCGAAGGCGCGCAGGAGGCAATCATCGCGGCTGGCGGCAAGGCCGCGTCGAGCGTCTCCAAGAACACTGACTTTGTCGCCGCGGGTCCAGGTGCAGGTTCCAAGCTCGCCAAGGCGGAGCAGCTCGGGATCCCGATCCTGGACGCGGACGGTTTTCGGCTCCTCCTCGAAGGCGGACCCGCCGCCCTGTAGAGAGAAGAACTCACCGATTCCCCGGTGATCCGCGGATTCAACCGCCCGAATGGGGGGTAGGTCCCGTAACCAGCTCGGAATATTCGACCGATATCATGAGCCTCAGTCCCGCGGGTGGGACTAAGAGGCTGAGCTCCGCGGGTGGGGCTGTCAACGGCTGTGCTCGTCGCTCTCGGAGGGGACCCTGGCGGGGTGCTGATCGGCATTACGGCAATAGTTGCAATTTCCTCGGTCATCAGTAGCGTGACCGGGGTTGGTTTTGCGCCCGCGGATGCGGCCGGCCCCGGCGGCCCGGTTGCACCGCTTGCGAATGCGACGGCTTTCGCATCCGGACCGAACTCGATTTCCGCGACATCCGTGCTCGGCAATCTTGCCCGGTTGCCCGCCGACGAGTTTTCGCGCTACTTGCAGACGAATGCGGATGCCGTCGGCCAGCTTCTCGTCTCACCGCCCGCGGCGAGTGACATCTCGCAGCTCTGGGGGAGCTTCACCGCCGCGAAGAAGTCCGTGTTCCTGAAGAGCGCGCCGCACGTCGTCGGTAACCTCGAGGGCATCCCTTTCGACGTGCGCGGCAAGGCGAATGCCCTCGACCTCACGCAGACCATCGCGAAGACCAAGAGCCAGATGGCGAGCAACGTCGGCCGGGGCGTCCGTCTCGAGCTGGGGCGCCAACTCGACACCCTGAAGAAGGTCCAACAGGCCGCGAAATCCGTCAAGGGTGGGGCGAAACGCACGCTCGTGATGCTGGACACGTCGGGAGCGCCGCGCGCGGCCGTTGTGATCGGCGACATCGCCAAGGCCAAGTACGTGAGCTATCTGGTGCCCGGCATGTTCTTCTCGGTCGACGAGCAACTCGTCGACTGGGCATCGACCGCGCAGGAGCTATACACAGAGCAGACGAGCTGGCTCCGTCGCCTGCTCGGAACGAGCGCGGCAACCGCCATGCCGGGCGTGGCGACCGTCGCCTGGATCGGCTACCAGACGCCTGCTCTCATGAACATTGGTGGGCTTGATCTGGCGACGCAGGGTGCCGACGCGCTCGATAACGCAATCGCCGGATTGCAGGCGACGCGCATCGGTAACGAGCCGTTCATCAGTGTCATGGCGCACTCGTACGGGTCGACCGCGGCACTGCTCGCGCTGCAGCGGGACACCGTTACGGTCGATGCGCTCGCCCTGCTCGGCTGCCCAGGCAGCGACGCACAATCGGCCAGCCAGTTGAGCGTGCGAAACCACAATGTGTTCGTGGCCGAAGCCGCCCTCGACCCGGTCGTGCACAGCGCATTCTTCGGCAGCGACCCTGGATCGGCGTCGTATGGCGCGAGTGTCATGAAAGTGGCAGGCGGCATCGATCCGCTCGATCACCAGACGCTTGGCGCATCCATTGGCCACAACGGGTACTTCAGCGAGGGCAGCGAGTCGATGCGCAACCTCGCCCTGATCGGCATCGACCAGGGCGGGCTCGTGACGATCGCGAGCAGCGGCGCTCCCAAGACTTCACTCGCCAGCGGGCGCTAAGAGCCTCACGTCAGCATCGCGGCGCGAGCCGAGAATAGAATCGTTGGTATCCACCCGCTGACGCACACCACGGAGACGCATGTCCGAAATTAGCGCCGAGCAGGTCGCGCACCTGGCGAATCTCGCCAGGATCGACCTGAGTCCCGCAGAAATCGCGAGCCTGACCACCGAGTTGAGGCAAATCGTCGAGTCCGTAGCGAAGGTCACTGAAGTTGCCACTCCCGACGTTCCGGCAACGAGCCACCCCATGCCGCTGACGAACGTCTTCCGAGACGATGTCGTCGCGCCGTCGTTGACGGTCGAGCAGGCGCTTTCCGGAGCGCCCGACCGCGATGGCGACCGATTCCGCGTGCCCGCGATCCTGGATGAGGAGTAACGCGTGAGTGATCTCACCCGGCTGTCCGCCGCGGAGCTTTCCGGCCTGCTCGCCTCTCGCGAGGTTTCCTCCGTTGAGGCAACGCGCGCCCATCTCGACCGGATCGCTGCAGTAGATACCGATGTTCACGCCTTCCTGCACGTGGCAGCTGATGCGGCGCTTCGCACCGCGGCCGACGTCGACGCTCGGCGTGCCGCCGCCGAACACCTCGGACCACTCGCAGGCGTGCCCATCGCGATCAAGGATGTTCTCGCGACGCGGGACATGCCGTCCACGGCAGGATCCAGGATCCTCGAAGGCTGGGTGCCGCCGTACGACGCGACAGTCGTGCGAAAGCTTCGCGAGGCCGACCTCATTCCGCTCGGCAAGACCAACATGGACGAGTTCGCCATGGGCTCGTCGACCGAACACTCCGCATACGGCCCGACGCACAACCCGTGGAACCTGGAGCGCGTTCCTGGTGGTTCCGGGGGAGGCTCTGCGGCCGCGGTCGCCGCCTTCGAGGCTCCGCTCGCACTCGGCTCAGACACGGGAGGTTCGATCCGCCAGCCGGCGGCCGTGACCGGTTCGGTCGGGGTCAAGCCGACGTACGGAGGCGTGAGCCGCTACGGCGCGATCGCGCTGGCCAGCTCGCTCGACCAGGTCGGCCCCGTTACGCGCACCGTCATGGATGCCGCCCTCCTGCACGACGTCATCGGCGGGCACGACCCGCTCGATTCGACCTCACTCACCGACGCGTGGCCGTCGATGGCGGCTGCCGCCGTGGCTGGTCTTGCGGATGGTGCCCTGAAGGGCGTACGGATTGGCGTCGTCAAGGAGATCGCCGGCGGTGCTGGCTTCCAGCCCGGCGTCAAGCAGCGCTTCGACGAGGCGCTCGCTCTGCTGACCTCCGCCGGTGCGGAGATCATCGAGGTGAGTGCGCCGAGCTTCGAGTATGCGGTTGCCGCGTACTACCTGATCCTTCCCGCCGAGGCCTCCAGCAACCTGGCCCGATTCGACTCGGTCCGCTTCGGCATGCGTGTGCTCCCGGAGGGCGGCCCGGTTACGAGCGAGACCGTCATGGCGGCCACGCGAGATGCGGGCTTCGGCGCAGAGGTCAAGCGACGGATCATCCTGGGCACGTATGCGCTGAGTGCCGGCTACTACGACGCGTACTACGGCAGCGCGCAGAAGGTGCGCACCCTCATCCAGCGCGACTTCAATGACGCATTCGGCAAGGTCGACGTCCTGGTCAGCCCGAGCGCGCCGACGACGGCCTTCAAGCTCGGCGAGAAGCTCGCCGACCCGATGGCGATGTACCTCAACGACATCACTACGATTCCGGCGAACCTCGCCGGGGTTCCCGGAATGGGACTGCCGATGGGGCTTGCCCCGGAGGACGGCCTGCCCGTCGGGATCCAGCTGATGGCGCCCGCCCGCGCGGATGCCCGGCTGTACACGATCGGTGCCGCCCTCGAACGGCTGCTCGAGGCGAAGTGGGGTCACACGCTCATCAGCCAGGCGCCCGACCTGTCCGCCACCGAGATGTTCGCGAGCGAAGAGGGAGCCGTCTGATGAACAAGCACGAGCTGATGGACTTCGACGAGGCTCTCGCAATGTTCGAGCCCGTTCTCGGGTTCGAGGTGCACGTCGAACTGAACACCAGGACCAAGATGTTCTGCGGCTGCGCGAACGAGTTCGGCCAGGGCGCGAACACCAACACCTGTCCGACCTGCCTCGGCCTTCCCGGCGGCCTGCCGCAGGTCAACAGCAAGGCGATCGAGTCGAGCATCCGCCTTGGCCTGGCGCTCGACTGCACGATCGCAGAGTCGAGCCGGTTCGCCCGCAAGAACTACTTCTATCCGGACACCGCGAAGAACTTCCAGACCTCGCAATACGACGAGCCCATCGCATTCGACGGGTCTCTCACGATCGAACTGGAGAGCGGCCGCCTGATCACCGTCGAGATCGAGCGCGCGCACATGGAGGAGGATGCCGGCAAGCTGACCCACAAGGGCGGCGCGACCGGGCGCATCCAGGGTGCCGATTATTCGCTCGTCGACTACAACCGCGGGGGAGTGCCGCTCGTCGAGATCGTCACCAAGATGATCGAGGGTGGCGAGGCGGATTCGCCCGAGATCGGGCGTACATACGTCGCCGCGATCCGCGAGATCGTCAAGGCGCTTGGCGTGTCAAACGCGCGCATGGAGGAGGGCAACGTGCGCTGCGACGCGAACGTGTCGCTGCGACCGCGCGGCTCCAACACGCTCGGCACGCGCACCGAGACCAAGAACGTGAACTCCCTCCGCTCGGTCGAGCGCGCCGTGCGTTACGAGATCCAGCGCCAGGCAGCCATCCTCGCCCTGGGCGGCACGATCACGCAGGAGACCAGGCACTGGCACGAGGACACCGGTACGACGAGCGCCGGACGACCGAAGAGCGACGCCGACGACTACCGGTACTTCCCTGAGCCCGACCTCGTTCCCGTTGCGCCGTCGCGCGAGTGGGTCGAGGAGCTTCGCGCCACCCTGCCGGAGCCACCCGCAGCACGCCGCAAGCGACTGCAGGAGGCCTGGGCGTTCACGGCTCTCGAGTTCCAGGACGTCGTCAATGCCGACCTCCTCGACCCGGTCGAGGCGACGGTCGCTGCCGGCGCGACACCTGCATCCGCGCGCAAGTGGTGGACGGGTGAGATCGCTCGCCTCGCGAACGCGCAGGGCGTGGATGCCGTCTCGCTCGTATCGGCGGCGGATGTCGCGGCCCTGGCCGGCCTGGTCGACACCGGAACGCTGACCGACAGGCTCGCCCGCCAGGTGCTCGAAGGTGTCATCGCCGGCGAGGGCACGCCGCAGCAGGTCGTCGACTCCCGCGGGCTTGCCGTCGTCTCCGACGATGGCCCGCTCATCGCCGCGATCGACGAGGCGCTCCTGGCCCAGCCCGACGTACTCGAGAAGATTCGCGACGGCAAGCTTCAGGCCGCAGGGGCGGTCATCGGTGCCGTCATGAAGGCTATGCGTGGTCAGGCGGATGCCGCTCGCGTGCGCGAGCTTGTCCTGGAGCGTGCCAGCGCTGGAGGAGCATAGGTTCGGTCTCGAGCGCGCCAGCGCCAGCGCTGGAGCATCGTAGGTTAGGGTCCATGGGAGTTTTCACGCTCGGCAACCTGACGACAGTTCCGGCATCCGCACGCCCCGATCTTCTGGCACCGCCGACGACCCGACTGCTGACCACCATGGGACTGCTCGAGACGGTCGGCGTGGTCGAGATCGACCCGGCGGTCTCTGATACGGCGGCGACCCGGGAGGAGTTCGATCTGGATGCGGCGACCCTCGCCAACTGCGTCGTCGTCGCCGGCAAGCGTGAGGGGGTCGAGCGGATCGCTGCGTGCGTGGTGCTGTCGACGACCCGCGCCGACATCAACAACGCGGTGAAGCGGCTGCTCGACGTTCGGAAGGCTTCCTTCCTGCCGATGGATCGGGCCGTCGAGCTTACGGGCATGGAGTACGGCGGCATCACACCGATCGGCCTGCCCGCCGAGTGGCCAGTCTTCGTCGACCATCGCGTCATTGAAACGGAGGTCGTCATCATCGGGTCGGGAGTGCGGCACTCGAAGATCCTGCTGCCAGGTGATGTGCTGGGCGATCTGCCAGGGGTCAGCGTCGTCGATGACCTTGCGACGCCTACGCTGTCAGTGTGAACGCCCTCACCGAACCGCTCCGCGCTCGACTCCAGGAGACGCTGTCCGGTCAGCAAACTGGCGTCCCGGCATGGATCGGCGCATTCGCCGACGGCGCTGACGCTGGCTTCTTCGGGCCGGGCTCAGCCGCGTGGGCCGTGCACGGCGGCATGCCAACCCTGGTGGCTGGCGTAAGAGCGCTCATGATGCAGGCGCTCCACCCTGGAGCGCTCGCAGGCGTGCACGACTGGTCGCGATACCGCGAGGATCCGCTCGGCCGCCTGGCCGGAACGATCCGCTGGATTTTCACCGTCAGCTACGGCGACACCACACAGGCGATCACAGGCTCGGAGTGGGTGCTCAAGCTGCACGAACGCGTAGTCGGAACGTACGTGGATGCGCACGGGCATGAGCGCGCGTACTCGGCCAACGATCCCGAACTGCTCTCGTGGGTGCACCTCGCCTTTACGGATGCGTTCCTGTCATGCCACGAGTTGTGGGGCGGGCCGATCCCGGGCGGACCAGACCAGTATGTGCGCGAGTGGGCGAAGGCCGGCGAACTCATGGGCGTTCCGAACCCCCCGCGCAGCAGGGCCGAACTCAAGGCCCAGTTGCATGCGTTCGCGGATGCGGGCGAGCTTGCCGGTGGTGCGGGGGTCGATGAGATCGTCCGCTTCATCCGGCGTGCGCCATTGCGGCGCGCTCTGCGGCCGTCGTACCGGATCCTTTTTGAAGGCGCCGTTGTATCCCTCGAGCCGCGTTTCCGCGAGATGCTCGGGCTTGAGGTGGCGCGATTTGGGCCGGTGCCGCTGCCGGTCGTCGGCGCGACAGGTGTCGTACTCGGCGGTGCTGGCACGCTCCTGGGCAGGCAGACCGCAGGCGAAAAGGCAGCGCTCGTGCGCCTGGAGAGGCTCGGCCTGCTCGGAAGCGAGAGCTCCGCGGGCTAGCCGAGCCCAACCGCTAGTGCTTGTTGACCGCCGAGACGGCATCCGAACTCGTCTTGGCGCTTGACTTGGCCTTCTTGTCCGCGCGTTTCTCCTTGAGGGATTTCGCGGCGACGGTCTTGGCAGCGCTCTTACGCGGTGACTTGTCAGACATTGTGGACTCCCTTGTTCGGGAGCCGAACGGCTCCACAAGGCTGACTTTAGGCGCTTTGGAACGGAAAAGTCGCCACCCAGAGAAATTCACGGAAAATCGATCGGGATTGCCCGATCGTCAGGCGGCGTATGGTTGCGACATGCACACGCCGCGCGCTCTGAAGACCATCGGTATGATCTGGGCGCAGGCACGGCAGGGAGTCATCGGCGCACGCGGCACCGTTCCGTGGAACGTGCCTGAGGACCTCGCACATTTTGAGCTGATCACGTTCGGTCATCCGGTGATCATGGGCAGGCGCACCTGGGATTCCTTGCCCGCGTCGTCGAAGCCGCTGCCGGGGCGGACCAATATCGTCCTCACTCGAAATGACGGCTGGAGTGCGCACGGTGCGACCGTCGCACACTCGCTGGATGAGGCGATCGACGCGCTCGGCGTCGACGAGGAGGAGGTCTGGATCATCGGCGGAGCGCAGATCTACAGCGAGGCGGTCGGACTCGCGAATCTCGCCGTTGTCACCGAGATCGACCACAACTACAACGGCGAGGCCTACGCGCCCGGGCTCGGGTCAGAGTGGACGAAGATCGCGGCCGATCCGGCCACCGGCTGGGACACCTCGGCCAGCGGCCTCGGCTATCGGATCCTGACCTACCGCAAGGGCTAGGAGAGACTGGCGACGAGGTTGACCGTTGTCGCGAGGATGACTGAGCCGAACAGGTATGACAGCAGCGTGTGCCTGAGGATGGTCGACCTGATCTCGCGGTTCTGAACGTTGGTGTCCGAAACCTGGAATGTCATGCCCAGCGTGAACGACACGTAAGCGAAGTCGCTGTAGGTGGGCGGTTCGTCCTGGTTGAAGTCGATTCCGCCGACGGGGTCGCGATGATACAGACGGGCATAACGCAGGGTGTACAGCGTGTGGACGAGGAACCAGGAGAGGGCGACGCTCGCGAGTGCGAGCGCAGCGAGGAGGCCCCGTTCGACGCCCTGCGCTGCGCGAGCTTGCACGAGGACCAAGACAATCGCGGCGAGGCTGGCAACGCTCGCGCCGATGATCAGGAGGTCGGCGATGGGCCGCGCCGGGTCTTCACGCGTGGCATGCAAGGCGGTTTCGTCTGCATCCATGCGCCAGATCGCCAGCCACACCCATCCGACATACACGATGCAGGCCGCGGCCCAGCCGACGACGATGGCGTACGTCCACGATCCGACCGAGCCGACGACGATCGCGACAAGGACTCCCACCACGAGCATGACGACCAGCCGAAGGCGGGTGCGGCCTCTCTGCGCGACATTTTCCACGGACTCCACGAGTCGATGGTCGCACACCTAAGCTAAATCCATGACCAGCGACGTAGCCGGAGATTCGGTTCCCCACCACGGGGCTCAAGCCCTTCGCAGCCGGACGGTCACCTGGGAGGATCCGCTCGCCGGATTCGCTCTCATGCCGTCCATGACGGGCCTCGAACACGTGCGGGGCATGATCGAGGGCACGGTCCCACCGCCGCCCATGGCCAACCTCCTGAACATGCGCATTGTCGACGCGGATGTCGGGTCGGCGACGTTCGTCTGCGACCCGGATGAGTCGCACTACAACCCGATCGGTACGGTGCACGGTGGTCTCGTGTGCACGATGCTCGACTCGGCCGTCGGATGCGCCACCGAGACGACACTGCCCCGCGGGCAGCGTTACACCTCGATCGAGATCAAGGTGAACTACCTGCGCCCGGTGCGAGCGGACAGTGGGCAGTTGACGTGTGTCGGCACGGTCACCAAGCAAGGCAGCCGGGTGGCATTCACGGAGGGCATCGTCACGGATCGCGCGGGCAAGGTCATGGCGACTGCAAGCAGCACGCTCCTGATCTTTGCTCCCGACTCACCCGCCGCCGACGCCTGAACGCTTGCGCGGCATGAACGCTTGCGCGGCCTGAACGCGAGGAGACTATTCGGTCGCGGCGCCGAGCTGGGCCTGCATGGCCTGCAGGATCGGAACGTCGCCGGCAACAAGCTCCCACGTGTGACCCGCGCTCCGCGGCTCGGCGATTGCGGCGACGATGGTCGCTGCGACATCCTCGCGCGAGATCGAACCGCGAGCCACCTCGGAGCCGAGCGTCACGAGGCCCGTTCCCTCTTCGCTCGTGAGGTGACCGGGGCGAAGGATTGTCCAGGCCAGGGACGATGCGCGCAGCGCAGCATCCGCATCACGCTTTGCGGCGACGTACGACGACCAGACCTCATCGGCATCAGGCGCGACGGGGGAGTCCACGCCGTGCGCCGAGACCTGGATGAAACGGCGGATGCCCGCCCGCTCGGCCGCGGCCGCCGACTTGACCGACCCCGCGTAGTCGACGGTGCGCTTGCGTTCGACGCCCGAACCGGCGCCGGCGCCAGCGCTGAATACGACGACATCCGTGCCAGCGAACGCCGCTGCGAGCTCGTCTTCTGTCGCCATTTCGATGTCGAGCAGCACTCCTTCGCCGCCGAGGCGATACACGTCGTCGGCATGCTCCTCGTTGCGTACGATCCCGACGATGTCGTCACCATCGTCGTAGAGAAGGCGCATGAGTTGCTGGGCGACCTTGCCATGAGCTCCGACAATTGCAACACGAGTCATGCTTCTATCATGCAACGTTTGAGCGGGCCAGATGACAGGATGGCGCCATGCACATTGCCGTCGGTCTGGTCAGGGGAATCAACGTGGGGACGGCGAAGAGCGTTTCGATGGCGGATCTCGCTGCCGCCTTCGAGGCCGCCGGATTCAGCGACGTCAAGACCCTGCTGCGGAGCGGTAACGTCGTCTTCCGCGCGAAGTCGGTGCCTGGCACGGCCGAGTCCGTGGCGGTCGAACGCGAATTGCTCGCGCGTACCGGCGTGACCGCAAGCGTGCTCATCGTCGAAGCCGGAGCCTTCGCCCGGATCGCTCAGGCGAACCCGCTGCTCGACGTCGCGCACGACGATTCCAAGCTCGTCGTCACGTTCCTCGCCGAACCGCCTGACCTGGATGCACTTGCGATCCCCGCGGCGGATTCGATCGCGCCCGAGGTCGTCTCGGTTGGCCAGGACGCGATCTACCAGTGGTGCCCGCTCGGCGTCTCCAATAGCCGGATTCCGGCATCCTTCTGGCGCGCAGTCGGACCCGTCGCAACCGCACGCAATTGGCGTACCGTCCAGCGGATCCTCGATGAGACCGGAAGACGCCTCAGCGAAGACGTTTCGGACGGTCCCTCAACTCGCGCTCGACCATGAGTGCCAGCTCGCGCAGGAGCTCTCGATCGACCTCGGTCGCGCTACGCGGCTCGGGGTCGAACACGCATAAGGCGCCGATGCGCTCTCCCGTTGGGGACTCGACGGGGAACCCCGCGTAGAACCGGATGTGCGGTTCACCGCGAACGAGTGGGTGGTTCCAGAACCTCGCGTTGGTGCGGGCGTCGGGCACGACGAGCGGGCCGGGCGCGCGAATCGTCACGGTCGTGAAGGAGCTCACCCTGGGGAACTCCTTGGGCTTCAAGCCAACGCTGGCCATGTTCCACAGCCGATTCCGATCGGTGACGATGAAGGCGGCAGCGCGAGTGCCGAACGCTCGCTGTGCCAGGGTGACGATCTTGTCGACGCGATGCTCAAGGTCGCTGCTGACGAATCCAGACCAATCGACGGCTCGCTGTCGGACGGACTCCCTCGACTCGATCTCGGGCGTGACAGGCCCTGCATCGCGCTCACTCGCCGTCAGGCGCCGGGATTCGAGCGGAGGGATCATCCGGTTCGACAGGATTTCGGCCCAGCCGTCGTAGGCCTTTGCCGTGCGGAAGCGACCGGGCGAAGAGTTGGGAGGAGCGGGCAGGGGGATGTATGTCGTGCGCGGCATGGCTGCGCACAGCTGCGCGGTCACCCGGTTGAGCACCCTGGCATGGCGATCGGCGACCGAGCCGAGCACGTCGTTGAAGACAGCGATCGACCGGATCGGATGGATACCGACGACGAACACCTGCGCGGTGGACACGGCGTCGTCGGTCAGCAGGACGAGAACCGCCGACAACTTGCGCCGCCACAACCTCACCGAGGTGAGGCTCCTGGCGTCGTTGGCACCGAGGGTCACGACGATGGCGTCATACCCTCCGAGGTCGAGACCGTCGAGTTCGGCGAGCGCAGAGTTGATTGTCACGCGGGGAACGGGGACGACGTCGACGTGTGTACCGCGCCTGGTGCGGGCAGACAGGGCGCGCGCGAGTGATCCGGGCAGGGCGAGGTCGTGGCTCAACACGCCAGCTCCGGCAGCCGGACCGCCGCCGAAGATGAGGATGCGGTCGCTCTCAATTCCTCCCGAACGCGCCCGGGGGACATCCAGGGGCCTCGGAAGGCCTTCAAGCTCGTGCACCATCGCGGCAGCCCACGTCCGCATAACCGGAATCAACATCCATCGCGTAAATTCCCGCACCGGTGCCCACTCTGTCGCGTCCAACGACCCGGAACGTGGAACCATCGAGGCGCTAATCCACGTAGTTAGGGTCCTTCAGTGCACTCTACCGGGAGAGGCCGGTTCAGAATCGGCGCGCGAACGGAAGGGGCTTTCGCATCCTGATCAGGAGCAGGAGGGGGACGAGCACGTATGGAAGGTTGAACGCCAGGAACTTCGCGGGGTTCGGCGTGACCCATTGCGGTTCACCGAAGAACTCCACACCGAACACGAGGATGCCCGTGATGGCCGCGATCATGGTCGCGTAGACGACTGCGGGCAGCTGGATCCAGTTCCAGCCCTTGACCAGGGCAAACACGAGCAGTACGTAGAACGGCAGATAGACGAAGGCCGACAGGCCGGTGACGATACGCATCCAGACGGGCGGGTGCATGAACAGCGGGTCGGCGTCGTGCGCGTACCACCAGTTCGAGTTCACGAAGAAGTTGCTGGACGGGTGTGAAATGTCGACGCCGATCGTCGGGAACAGGTCGCTGATCAGGGAGGTGATCGTGAATGCGGAGAAGATCACGATGAAGAAGATGTCGATCGGGCGAAGGCGCAGAGCGAGATTCTGGGGGTCGGATTCTGGCACGGGGATGACTCTAGCGGTGCCGCAGGGACGAATCTATGCTGGCACTATGTTCGTCGAAGGAACCCTTCGATGGCAGGTCACAGAGGACTGCCCCTGGGACCTGCTCATGGCGCTCGCCCTGCGGGACCTTGGGGGGCTGACGGATGTCGGGGATCCGGTGCTTCCGCCCGTCGTCCCCGCCGTCGAACGAGTTGCGCAGGGAGCATGGGGAGCGCACTCCGCAGTGGCGCTCGCCGCGACCGCGATCGACCGGAGCCTTCTGCGGAGCCAGTGGCAGGCCTGGTGGGAGCGCACGCTCGTGCGTGAGTCGCGACCGATCACCACGCAGTTGAAGCCGCCGCATTTCGCCGTCTTCGACAGGGAACTCGAACTCCAGGATCTCGCTGCCGAGTACTATGCGGACGCACTGGCATGGACCACCGCGAGGCACGAGGAATACGCTCGACTGAGCATGGCGCAGCACGCCGTGCGGGCTGCAGACATCGTGGATGTCGTGCGAGACCGGGAGCACGAATTGCGTCGTCAGGCCGGCTATTTCCGCCTCGATCTCGCCGTGCTTCCGTTCGAGGCGAAGGGTGCGTGGATCGTCGCGCCACACACGGTCATCGTGAGCGACAGCCTTCGCGAGGATGCCGCGGCCTTCAGGGCATGGTTCGCGCCGGTCGTCGCCGCTCTCGTCTGAAACGCAGCGTCGCCGGGAAGCACTGAGGCGCAGCCCACGCACGCGGGCTGCGCCTCAGGAGTGACTGGGCTGGAGAGACCTAGGCCGGACGGGTGTCTGGCGAGATCGTCTTCGCCGGGTCCATCTCGGCGAGGCTGCCGACCGCTTGATCGATCCGCGCGAGAACGCTGGCATCCAGCTTCACACCAGCCGCCTGCGCGTTCGAGCCGACCTGCTCGGGGCGCGATGCTCCGACGATCGCACCGGCGACGTTCGGGTTGGCCAGGACCCAGGCAATGGCGAGCTGCGCCATCGTGATGCCGAGCTCGTCTGCGATCGGCTGGAGCTTCTGCACACCGGTGAGTACCTCATCGGTCAGGAAGTGCTTGATGGCGCCAGCGCCGCCCTTGTCGTCGGTTGCCCGGCTGCCCTCTGGCAGTGCCGCACCCGGCTTGTACTTGCCCGTCAGCACGCCCTGCGCGACAGGCGACCACACGATCTGGGAGATGCCGACCTCTTCAGACGTGGGAATGACCTCGGCCTCGATCACGCGCCACAGCATCGAGTACTGCGGCTGGTTCGAGATGAGCTGGAAGCCAAGCTCGCGTGCGAGCGAACGGCCGGCACGAATCTGGTCGGCGTTCCACTCGGAGACACCGATGTACAGCGCCTTGCCGGCGCGCACGACATCGGCGAAGGCCTGCATGGTCTCTTCGATCGGGGTCTCGTAGTCGAAACGGTGTGCCTGGTACAGGTCGACGTAATCGGTGCCGAGGCGCTCGAGCGAGCCGTTGATCGACTCCATGATGTGCTTGCGGGAGAGGCCGACATCGTTCTGCCCCTTGGGACCGGTGGGCCAGTAGACCTTGGTGAGGATCTCGAGGGATGCGCGTCGCTCGCCCTTGAGGGCGTCGCCGAGCACCTTCTCCGCTGCGGTGTTTGCGTATGCGTCAGCAGTGTCGAACGTCGTGATGCCCACGTCGAGCGCCGCGCGAACGCTCTGGGTGGCGACGTCGTTCTCCACCTGGGAGCCGTGCGTAAGCCAGTTGCCGTAGATGATTTCGGAGATCTTGAGTCCGCTATTGCCGAGGTATCTGAATTCCATGCCATTAACGTTACGCGAATCGAAGGGGCGGATTTTCCCACCTCGGCCGTCGGCGGTCCATGAGAGTCTGGGATCGTGGGACGCGCGGATGGCAGTGACAGGCGGGTGACGACATCCGCTGTCGATGACAGCACGGCCACCATCCTGCACGTCGACATGGATGCGTTCTTCGCTGCCGTCGAGTTGCTCGATCGGCCTGAGTTACGGGGAAAGCCCGCCATCGTCGCGCACGCGGGTGGGCGGTCGGTCGTCACGAGCGCAACCTACGAGGCGCGGAAGTTCGGCGTGCGTTCGGCCATGCCCGTCGCGCAGGCGCTGCGGCTGTGCCCCAACGCGGTGCTGCTCGAGCCGCACATGGAGAAGTACCGGGACTATTCGGCCAGGGTCATGCAGATCTTCGCCGAGGTGACGCCGCTGGTCGAACCGCTCAGCATCGACGAGGCGTTCCTCGACGTCGCCGGTGCCAGGCGGCTGCTCGGCTCGCCGGCCAGGATCGCCGCTCTCGTGCGATCGCGGGTAAGCGACGAGACCGGCCTCACCTGCTCGATCGGTGTCGCCGCGACCAAGTTCGTCGCGAAACTCGCCTCAGGGAGCGCGAAGCCAGACGGGCTTCTCGTAGTCCCAGAGAACGAGACGCTGGCCTACCTGCGGCCGCTCCCGGTCGGTGCCCTCTGGGGCGTGGGTGCGAGCACGCAGGAGTCCCTCGCGCGACTGGGGCTTCGCACGGTGGGAGACCTCGCGGATACGCCGCTGCCCGTATTGCAGAAGACGCTGGGGGAGGCATCCGGTCGCAAGCTGCACGACCTTGCCTCCGGACTCGATCCCAGGCCCGTCACGCCGGAGTCGCGAGAGAAGAGCGTTGGCCACGAAGTGACCTTCGAGCGCGACGTGGCGGACGCGGAAACGCTCCGGCGTGAATTGCTCAGGATGGCCGCTCAGACTGCGGCGCGCTTGCGCGGCAGCGGCCTCGTCGGTCGCACGGTCTCGCTCAAGCTGCGCTTCTCCGACTTTCGCACCGTGACGCGATCACGCACCCTGGCCGAGCCGACCAGTGTTGGCCGCCGAATCTACGAAGAGGTCGTCGCCGCGTACGACGCGATGGGCGTCGAGGGCGTTCCGATCCGGCTGATCGGGGTGCGCGTGGAACAACTCGCCGTGGCGGAGGGCGGGCGCCTCGCGCTGTGGGACCCCGACGAAGAGTGGCGAGAGGCAGAGCGCACCATCGACGAGGTCAGCGCGCGGTTCGGGCGGGGGACGATCGGCCCCGCGTCGCTCGTTCGACCGAAGACGCCACCCACCGAAGGCGCGCCTGCCCGGCGGTAATCGTGCCCTGTTCAGCCGGCGCGGAGCCGAGTACCGTTGCAGCATGACAAACCTCACCCTCGCTCTTGCGAAGTCAGTGAAGTCCACAGGCGTGAAGTCGGTTTACGGGGACCCGATCGAGCTCGATGGGATGACGCTCATCCCCGTGGCGCTCGTGCAATTCGGATTCGGCGCGGGTAGTGACGCTGGCGACGCCGAGACGGAGAACCCTGCGGGCGGCGGAGGCGGCGGAGGGGTGAGTATCCCGATTGGCGCATACGTTCGCGATCGAAGCGGGCTCCGATTCCGCCCGAATCTCATCACGCTGCTGGCCGTGGGCATACCGTTCATCTGGGTTTCCGGCCACGCCTGGTCGCGCATCATCAAGGCGCTCAAGCACTAACGCTCTCGAGCTCTGCTCACCTGTCTAGATCCTGTGTGCCCTGGACTAGACTCAATACCGAACACGGGAGTCCGGTGAGCCGGGCTGAGAGGAAGCTTCTCAAGTTTCGACCGTAGAACCTGATCTGGATCATGCCAGCGCAGGGAGGCCTGCAACTCTCAAGGTTTCCGCACGTTTCGGAGGCCCGCACCCGTGCCCACTTGTTACTGAGTGAAAGGGCACGAAAAGTGCACGCAACAATCGCATCTACCACAGCACGACCCTCGCGCAACCTGCGCTGGCGGGTTGTCGATATCGTCGTCGCCGCCGTCCTCGGTGTCGCGAGCGGCGTCATCTTCTGGGCGTGGGGGCTCGCCTCGAACCCGTTGGGCAACCTCTTTGTGTTGTCGCCCGGGCTGTCCGGGCTCCTCAACGGGGGATGGCTCTTCGCGGGCGTCCTCGGTGCAATCATTATCCGCAAGCCCGGTGCTGCGCTTTATACCGAGATCCTCGCTGCCGTCGTCGAGATGCTGATCGGCAGCCAGTGGGGATTCTCGACGCTCATCTCCGGAATTGTCCAGGGGCTCGGTGCCGAAATCATCTTTGCGCTGTTCTTTTACGCGAACTGGCGCATCGGAGTTGTTCTCCTCGCCGGAGCGGGTGCCGCGATCGGGGGAGCGACCCTGGACATCACCTTTGGCTTCTACGCCGGCCAATCCGCGGGCTTCACCATTCCTTATCTCATCTCATCCGTCGTGTCCGGCGTGATTATCGCCGGATTGCTCTCGTGGCTCGCGATGAAGGGCCTCGCGAAAACGGGTGCCCTCAGCCGGTTCGCCTCCGGGCGCGAGGCGGCCGTCGTCGACGAGAGCGCAGCGTAGGCTGCTCCGCACATGCCAGACAGCGCCGCGTCGTCATCCCGCGTCGCGGGCGCGCACATTCGCGCTCGCGGCTGGGGTTGGCGGCACGCAGGGCGTCGGTCGATGGCCGTCTCCCGGCTCGATTTCGACATCGAACCGGGCGAGCGTGTGCTGCTTCTCGGCGCGAGCGGGGCGGGCAAGAGCACGCTCATGCACGCGCTCGCCGGTGTTCTCGGCGGTGACGAGGAGGGCGAATCGTTCGGCGAACTGCTGATCGACGGCCGATCGCCCGCCGACGCGCGCGGGCGCGTGGGGCTCGTGCTGCAGGACCCGGATTCCCAGGTCGTGCTTGCACGTGTGGGCGACGACGTCGCATTCGGCTGCGAGAACCTCGGGGTCCCTCGTGACGAGATCTGGCGCAGGGTCGCCGCGGCCCTGGACGCCGTGGGACTCGACCTGCCCCTGGATGCGCCGAGTTCGGCGCTCTCTGGCGGGCAGAAGCAGCGGCTCGCCCTCGCTGGCGTGCTCGCGATGCGGCCGGGGCTCGTCCTCCTCGACGAACCGACGGCGAACCTGGACCCGGATGGCGTGATCGAGGTTCGCGATGCCGTCGAGAGGGCACTCGCCGATTCGGAGGCCACGCTCGTCGTGATCGAGCATCGTGTTGCCGTGTGGCAGCACGTCGTCGGCCGGGTGATCGTGCTCGACCCTGAGGGTGGCGTCCTCGCCGACGGAACGCCGGAGCAGGTTCTCTCTCGCGAGGGAGCACGGCTCGCGGACGTCGGCGTGTGGGTGCCTGGCT
This sequence comes from Microbacteriaceae bacterium, assembly GCA_030841285.1. Taxonomy (GTDB): domain Bacteria; phylum Actinomycetota; class Actinomycetes; order Actinomycetales; family Microbacteriaceae; genus JAUZGC01. The sequence goes on along the minus strand of JAVECW010000027.1, from coordinate 398 downwards.
ACCCACCCAAGCGCCCGGAGCGGCATCCGCTTGCGCCCGCGGAGCGGACCCCCCTCCTGACGGCCGCGAACCTTTCCGTCGGCCGTACGCCATTCGCGGCGCGCCGCCCTGTCGCCGTTGCCAGCGGCATCGACCTGACCGTTCGCGCGGGAACGGCGCTCGCCGTGGTCGGTGCCAACGGGTCAGGCAAGTCGACCCTCGCCCTCACGTTGGCCGGGCTGCTCCGGCCGGCAGGCGGTGAGCTGGCGGCATCCGCCGAGCTGGCCGGTGGGGCGGGCCCGGTGCCGACGCGCTGGAGGTCGAGGGAGCTTCTCACCAGGATCGGCACGGTCTTTCAGGAGCCTGAGCACCAGTTCCTGGCCGCCACGGTGCGCGAGGAGCTCTCGGTCGGACCCAGG
>JAVECW010000101.1 GCA_030841285.1 Microbacteriaceae bacterium | reverse complement strand
GACGCGAGGCCAAAGCCCGCAACAAGAACCGCTGCTCCCGTGACAAGCCCACTCGTGAGCCGGTCGAGGATGAGGTTTCCCGCCGCCTCGCTGCGCGCAGTGATCAGGACATATGTGCCGGTCGGGCCCTCGACCTGCTGTGTGAGCACGAGGTACGACGACTGGGCGACGGTCACGTCACGGGGCGTCGGCTCGAACGTGGCGAGCGCAGGTATCCGTGAGTTGAGTCCGCGCGGCAGGGTTGATTCGAGTACGACGCCCGCGGGGTCGACGACCGCCAGAAGCTGCCCCTCGACCGGTTGGTCGAGTTCGATCGGCATTTTCTGGAGCGGCGGGAAGAACGGCGCCGCGTCATTCCTGAGCAGGGTCACCGTCGCGTTGTGCAGGATGGCGGCAACGCCAACCCGCACGACGAGCACGGCGACGACGCCGAACAGGGCGAGCACGATCAGGCTTCCGATCGTGATCCTGGCGGTCATCGAGAGCCGCCGGATCCATCTCACGGGGTGAGGCCTTTCGCGTTGCGCCCGTCCAGCCGGTAGCCGCGGCCACGTTCCGTGATGATCTGGATGCCCGCATCCGCTGCATCGAGTTTCTTGCGCAGGTAGGAGATGTATTGGTCGATCACATTGGGGCCGATGTGATCGGGGGATCCCCAGACCTCCTCGAGGATCTCCGCGCGCGACAGTGTCGTGTCGGGGTTTGTCGCTAGCAGCCGGAGCAGCGTGAACTCGCGGCGGCTGAGAGATACCTCGCGGCCGGATACGAGGGCCCGATGCTCGTGCGAGTCGATCGCGAGGCGTCCGACCGTCACGCGAACGCGAACTCCCGTTGGCTCACGACGGAGCAGGGCACGGATGCGCGCTGCGAGTTCCGCGAACGCGAACGGCTTGGTCAGGTAGTCGTCGGCGCCAGAGTCGAGCCCGTGCACCCGGTCCTCGACCGCGTCGCGCGCGGTCAACAGCAGGATAGGCATGGGGTCGTTCGCCTCACGCAGGCGGCGACAGAGCTCGAAGCCGCTCATGCCGGGGAGCATCACGTCGATCGCGGCGGCAGCGAACGCGGATTGGCGCACCGCTATGAGCGCGTCGACGCCGTTGGTTACGACCTCGGGTTCATAGCCCTCGGATGCCAGGCCGCGTTCGAGTAGGCGGCCCATCTCCACGTCATCCTCTACAACCAGGATCTTCATGGTTGACATGTTCCCATGCATTTCTTACCGCATCGTGTACCCCGTGGATGCACGAGCGATCGGAGCGCCGATCAGCGGACGGCGAGGATGACGAACGAGACGATTCCGGCGAGCAGGCAATAGATCGCGAACGGGGTGAGCGTGCGAGTGCGGAAGTACCGGTCGAGGAAGGCAACCGAGATCAGAGCGGCGACGAAGGATGCGGCGCTTCCGGCGAGCACCTGACCGCCGATGCCCGCACCGAGCGGACCGAACAGGTCGGGCAGCTTGAGCAGACCCGCCGCGAAGATGACCGGGGTTGCGAGCAGGAACGAGAACCTCGCCGCCTCGCGGTGGCTCAGTCCGGCGGCCATACCGCTGACCATCGCGACGCCAGAGCGGCTGATTCCGGCGGCAAGCGCCAGGATCTGGGTGGACCCGATGAGAACGCCGCGGCCGAACCGCATCTTCGAGATCCGCTCGTCGCTGACGGTGTCGCCATGCTCGAACTCCGCGTTGGCTGCTCGCGATGCGACGATGGCCGGCTCGCCTTCCCTCTTCACCGCGCGGCGGCGCAGCCACTCGCCAAAGAAGAGGATCACGCCATTGACCGCGAGGAATGCTGCTGCGGGCAACGGTTGTCCGAGCAGCGTGCGGAAGACGTGCTCGAGCAAGAGCCCTGCCAGACCGACCGGGATCGTGGCGAGGATGATGAGCCAGGCGAGGCGCTCCGGCCCGGTCTGCACCCGGCGGTAACGAATCGACGTGATGAATCCGCCGATGATGCGCACCCAGTCACGCCAGAAGAAGACAAGCAGGGCGAGCGCGGTGGCAACGTGCAGTCCGACGATGAATGCGAGGTACGGCGACTGGGGCGCGGCTACGTTGAGGTCTTTGGCCCACTGCCCGCCGACGAGGGCGGGAATGATGACGGAGTGCCCGAGGCTCGAAATCGGGAACAGCTCGGTGATGCCCTGAATGGCACCCATCACGATCGCCTCAAAATAGCTGAGTTGGCTCATCCGGTTGTCTCCTTGGATTTAGTCAAGGGAGAATCTATCCATTCCCCGGGTTCGAGCCGGGCGGTATCCGGGATGCTGTGAGGATTCTCACATCCTCGCGGCGATTGTGCCGTGCTTTTCACTGGCTCCGCACAGTTGGCACGTTCTAGTCGTGCGAGCGGTGGATCAGCCGCGAGAGCACGATCGCGCTGCGCGTGTGATCGACGTTCGATGCAAGACGCACCTTTTCGAGCGCCGCCTCGAGGCTCGGGATGTCGCGCGACCGAATGTGCACGATCGCGTCCGCGCTCCCGGTGACTGTGCCGGCATCCACCACTTCTGGCACGGCGGAGAGGATGCGCAGCAGTTCATCCGGTGCGACGGTGCCGCGGCAGAACAGCTCGACGTATGCTTCCGTGCTCATGCCGTCGACGGCAGGGTCGACCTGGATCGTGAAGCCGCGGATCACGCCGTCGCCCACGAGGCGGTCGACGCGGCGCTTGACCGCCGAGGCGGAGAGGCCGACGACCGAACCGATGTCGCCATATCCCGCCCGCCCGTTCTGGCGGAGGAGATCAAGAATGCTGCGATCGAGGTTGTCCACGCCGCCATCTTACGCGCCATCTTTGCGCCAATGCCGTCCGCGGCGCCAATAGTTTGCGCGCGACGCAGCGAATCTCCGAATAGCTGCGTCGCGGACCGGACGCCGCCGCGGCAGGAAAGCGGCAGCGATGGCAGTGTCTGCGCCCGGGCGTCACGTCTGCGCCCGCTCGCGCGGGCGCAGACGTGACTGGCGGGCGCAGACCTGAGGTCGTTGACCCCCGTCGGCGCAGGGCGGCACGCGCGAGCGCGGCTTGCAAACAACCCGCGACGATAATGACCATCAGTGCGGAATACCTGCGGGGACCGGGCCCAAGTCGCACATTCCATGCGCAAATTGGCAGGTATAGGCGATATCCGTTGTGTGAGACTTGAAATGCCGCCTAGCGGTGTTCGCGCGATCACGAGGAGACATCCATGTCCATCACACACGAGGGCGAGCGGGCGCGGGCCGCTGTACCGGTCCGTCGTGCGATCGCGCGCTCGGTGCTCATGTGCCGTCCAGAACACTTCACTGTCGTGTATCGGATCAATCCGTGGATGGACCCTCAGCTTCCCACCGATACCGACCTCGCCGTGCGGCAGTGGGAGGTGCTCTACCAGACCTATCTCGACCTGGGTTTCGACGTGCAACTGATCGATCCGATCGACGGCCTGCCCGACATGGTCTACGCGGCCAACGGTGGTTTCGTGATCGACAACATCGCGTACGGCGCGAGCTTCACATACCCGGAGCGCCAGCCGGAAGGCCCGGCATACATGGAATGGTTCAGTGCGAACGGCTTCGACGTCGTGGTGCCGGAGAGCGTCAACGAGGGCGAGGGAGACTTCCTGCTCGTCGGCGACACGATCCTTGCCGGGACCGGCTTTCGCAGCGCCTCGAACAGCCACGAGGAACTCGCGCGCGTCGTCGGACGCGAGGTGGTTTCGCTCAACCTCGTCAACCCGAGCTTCTACCACCTCGACACGGCGGTCGCCGTGCTCGACGGTACGCCCGGCCAGGAGCACATCGCCTACCTGCCTGCGGCATTCGACAAACCCAGCCTCGAGATCCTGCACGAGCGGTTTCCGGATGCGATCATCGTGACCGACGAGGATGCCGCAGTGCTCGGCCTCAATTCGTTCTCCGACGGGCGCAACGTCGTCATCGCCTCGCGCGCCACCGACTTCGAGCGGCAGCTGCGCGAGAACGGTTATACCCCGATCGGCGTCGACCTCTCCGAGTTGCTGCTCGGCGGCGGCGGCGTCAAGTGCTGCACGCTGGAGCTGCGCCGATGATTGCAACCGAAAACCAAGCGGCCGCGATCGCGCTCGAGGAGGAGCACACCGCTCACAACTACCATCCGCTGCCCGTCGTCGTCGCATCGGGTGACGGTGCCTGGGTGACCGACATCGACGGCCGCCGCTACCTGGACTGCCTCGCCGCGTACTCCGCCATCAACTTCGGCCACTCCAATCCGATGCTGCTGGATGCCGCGCGGGCGCAGCTCGACCGCATCACGCTGACGAGCCGCGCCTTCCACAACGACCAGCTCGGGCCCTTCGTCACGGCGCTTGCCGCGCTCGCCGACAAGGACATGGTCTTGCCCATGAACACCGGGGCCGAAGCTGTCGAAACGGCCATCAAGGTGGCTCGCGCGTGGGGCTACCGGGTCAAGGGCGTCGCCGCGGACCAGGCGAACATCATCGTCGCGAGCGGCAACTTCCACGGCCGCACCACGACCATCGTGGGCTTCTCGGACGACGACAGTGCGCGCAACGACTTCGGCCCGTTCGCGCCGGGCTTTCGCATGGTGCCATACGGGGATGCCGTGGCGCTCGCCGCAGCCATCGACGCGAACACCGTCGCGGTGCTCATCGAGCCCATCCAGGGCGAGGCGGGAGTCATCGTTCCACCCTCCGACTACCTGCCTGCTGTGCGGGAGGTGTGCACGGTGAACAAGGTGATCTTCATCGCGGACGAGATCCAGTCCGGCCTCGGCCGGGTTGGTGAAACCTTCGCCTGCGACCTGGTGGGGGTCGTGCCTGACCTCTACCTGTTGGGGAAGGCGCTTGGCGGCGGAATCGTGCCGGTGTCGGCGGTCGTCGGCAACGCCGACATCCTCGGCGTGCTGCGCCCGGGGGAGCACGGATCGACCTTCGGTGGGAACCCGCTCGCGGCCGCCGTCGGCCTCGCCGTCGTCGACCTGCTCGAGACGGGGGAGATGCAGGAGCGCGCGCGGCTGCTCGGCAAGCGCCTGCACGCGGGCCTCGGTCGCCTGGTCGGGCACGGCGTGATCGCGGTCCGCGGCGCGGGGCTCTGGGCAGGCGTCGACATCGATCCCGCCCTCGGATCCGGCCGTGAGGTGTGCGAGCTCCTGCTCGAGCGCGGCTTGCTCGTCAAAGACACGCATGGGTCGACTATCCGTCTCGCGCCGCCGCTCGTGATCGACCCGGCGGACCTCGATTGGGCCGTCGATCAGCTCGAGGCCGTCCTGCACGAACTTCGCGCCTAGCCAGGAGCTTCGCGCACAGCTAGCACTCGGATGAAACTTTGAGCATTCTCAGCTAGCTTCGGAAGGTGTGGGGGTATCTCCACTGATTCGCGGCCTCTAATGGAGGGGGTCCCTCGGGATTCCAATTCCATTCGATGTGTTGTGAGGGCGTGCACACCGTGCTCGACAGTAAATTGTCACCACCTGAGGCAGGGCCACTCAGTCAGGCCGTGCGCTTCGACCGTCGGTCGCTGATTACTGCGGTCGCGCTTGGCGTGTTCGCGACGCTTCTGTCGACCATAGGCTCATGGATCCCGTCGTTTTGGGGCGACGAAGCGGCGAGCATCATGTCCGCCCAGCGGCCGCTGTCATCGCTTTTCATGATGACCGGCCATGTCGATGCCGTGCACGGCACCTACTACCTGTTCCTGCATTTCTGGATCAACCTTTTCGGAGCTTCTCCGTTCTCGGTGCGCCTGCCCCCAGCGTTGGCCGTCGGCATTGCGGCGGTCGGAGTCTTCGTTCTGGCGCGTCGGCTCGGCGGTTATCGGGTCGCCCTGTTCGCCGGGCTGATCTTCGCGTTCCTGCCTCGCGTGACCTACATGGGCGAAGAGACGCGGTCGTACGCCATGAGCGCGGCGGGCGCGGTGTGGCTCACGGTGCTGCTGGTCAGGCTGATCGCGCGGCACGAGCGCCGGATCCTCCCGTGGGCGGGCTATTCGGTACTGCTCGCAGTTTCGGGATACCTCTTTCTCTTCACCCTGCTCATCCTTGCCGCGCACGCTGTCATCCTCTGGTCGGTCACGAGAGAGCGACGGATGCTGCGGACCTGGCTCGCGGCATCCGTAACCGGAATCGTTCTGGTGTCACCGCTCATCTACTGGGCGTATCGCGAACGCAACCAGATTTCGTACCTGGCGGGCAGCGGGGCCACGGCGCCGAACTCGCTCATCGTCGACCAGTGGTTCGGCAACGTCGGATACGCGATTCTCGCCTGGGCGATGGTCCTGATCGTTCTCGTGCTCGCCTGGATTGCCTGGCGCCGGCGCCGCTCGGGCACTACGGCCGGCTACGAGGGCTCGATCCTTACGCCCGCCGCACCCGGACTGCCGAGCATGTTCATCGTCTCCGCGTCCTTCATGTTCATTCCGCCGGTGCTCCTGCTGCTCGCCAACTTTGCCAGCGCCGTGTACACGGTGCGCTACATGTCGTTCGCGACGCCCGGAGTTGCGCTGATGCTCGCATTCGCGGTCGGACTGCCGAAGCGGCGGTGGATCTCGATCCTCGCCCTGGTCCTCCTCACTGCTGCCGCCGTGCCGACCTACGTCTTCGAGCGCACGCCGTACGCCAAGAACGCCAGCGACTGGGCGCAGGCCGCGTCGGTCGTGGCCGCCCACGCGAGTCCGGGCGATGCCGTGGTCTTCGACGAGGGCACCCAACCGTCGAAGCGTCTGAGGCTTGCACTCCACACCTACCCGGCGGCATTCAAAGGTCTCAAGGACGTGACCCTCAAGGTTCCGTATTACAAGAACACGTGGTGGTGGGACACCTTCTATCGAGTCCCCGAGGTCGCCGACCGGTTCACGAACATCAAGACGGTGTGGCTGCTCGAGTACAAGTACCCCGGCAAGCCGGCGGATACGTATGGCATGGCCGACCTCAAGCAGCTGGGCTACACGGTCACGAAGTCGTTCACGGATGAGCGGTCCGTCGTCTACGAGCTAACGAAGTAGGCGCAGGCACCGTTCTCAGTCAGTCTGTCGGATTCTGAGAACCCGATCATTCAGGATTAGGATCGCACAATGGAATTACGTCAGCTCGAGCACTTCGTGACCGTAGCCGAGGAGCGCCACTTCACCCGTGCGGCGGACCTCCTGCAGATCTCGCAGTCCGGGCTGTCCGCGTCGATCCGCGCGCTCGAACAAGAGCTCGGGACCTCGCTCTTCACACGCAGCACGCGGCGGGTCGAATTGACCACCGCAGGGCAGGCGTTGCTCGCCGACTCCAGGCGCACGCTGGCCAGTGCGATCGCTGCGCAGAACGCTGTCGCCGCCGTCCGCGGTCTCGTGCGCGGGCGACTCACGGTGGGCGCGGAACCGTGTCTCGGTTCGATCGACATCCCCGCCGAGCTCGCGCGCTTCCGCACGGCCAACCACGGCGTCGAAGTGCGGCTACGTTACGCGGGATCGGCCGAACTCGTCGAGAACCTCACGAGCGGCAGGGCGGATGTCGCGCTTCTCGTCGCGACCGGACCGACGCCGCCTGGCGTGCGCCTGCGCGTGCTCCACACCCAGAAGCTCGTCGTGTTGTGCCATCCGGAGCATCCATTCGCGAGCCAGGCGGAGGTCGACCTGGAGTCCCTGCGTGGCGAGCCACTCGTCGGATTCCAGCCCGGCTGGGGCGCCCAGGTTCTCTCGCGACGCGCGTTCGCGGCTGCGGGCATCGACTACCGGGCCGCGATGGAGGTCAATGACGTCCACCCGCTGCTCGACCTGGTCGGATACAACCTGGGTGTCGCGATCGTTCCAGAGAGCTTCGGGCTGAAGCGGCCCGACCGCCTCCGTGCAGTTCCGCTCCCGTCGGAGATGCCGGAATGGACGGTTGCCGTCGCGGTTGCGGAGGAGCCGAGCCCCGCCGCTTCCGCGTTCCTCGACCAACTGTTCCAAACGCTCCCCGCACGAGAGGCGAGCGAAGCGCCGACCGCCGCTGAGGTCGCGCCTGCGGCGTGACCCGCGGGGTGAACGTCAGTGACGGGTGCGCCCGCTGTCACGGGCGCATCCGTCACTGAGCAACTCCGTCGTTCAGGCGAGGCTTTCCGAGCCGCCCGCAGGCGTCAGCGCGTGAGCGGTCGGCGGATGCGCGTGGAAGACGAGCGCACCGTCCCGCGCGCGGTTGCGCAGGTGGATGGCGAATCCGACCAGGAGCGTTACGCCGAGGAAGAGGAGTGCGCTCCACTGCAGCCACCAGGTATGGCCAGTGAGGTCGTAGATCTCCGGACGCGGCCACATCAGGTTGATCACGAAGACGACCTGGTAGATCACGGCGAGAACGTTGATCGGGATGCCCCAGCGGCCGAGTGAGAACAGTGGCTTGCCGATCTCGTCCACGCCGGTCTCGACGACACCGGCGCGGCGCTCCTTGATCCGGCTGATCAGGTACGGAACGGTCACGCCGAGATATGCCAAGTACAGGAGGCCGATGCAGAGACTGGCGAGTGCGGTGAACAGTGCGCTTTGCCCGATGTTCACGAGGAGCACGAGGGCCGCGCCCACGCCGACGACGATCGAGGTCGCGATGGGCGTGCCCGTTCGGGGCGACACCTTCGAGAGAACCTTGTGGAACGGCAGCGACTTCTCGCGCGCCATCGAATAGACCATGCGGGAGCCCGAGGTCTGAACGGCGAGCGTGCAGACGCAGATGGCGATGGCAACGTCGACGAGCAGGATCGGGCCGGCAATCGGGCCGAGGGCCGCGTTGAGCACCCAGGGGAGACCCTGGGAGGCGAGCTTGCCGTCGGTCAGGCTCGGAGCCGCGAGGAGCGCCGCGAAGATGAGCAGTCCGCCACCGACGCCGGACACGATGAGCGCCCGAAGGATGGTTCGTGGCGCGGTACGGCGGGGGTTGTGGGTCTCTTCGGAAAGCTCGCCTGCGGAGTCGAAACCGACCATGACGTAGGCCGCCATGAGTCCGGAGGCGAGGAAGGCCCAGATGTATGGCGAGTTGCTCGGGGCGAGGCCCGCGGTGCTGGCAACGACCGAGGGGGAGCGCTGCGCGTGGAAGAACAGGGCGAAGACGATGGCGATCACACCGAGGATCTCGAGCACGACGCCCGTGCTGTTGATGATCGACATGAGCCGCACGCCGATGATGTTCACGGTCGTGGTGGCCGCCAACAGGATGATGCCAAGCACGACGGCGTTCGCTGCGCCGCTTGAAGAGGTGGGTGACGAGTCAGCCCCTGCCCCTCCCACGAGCTGGAATCCGTTCCAGATGACCGGCAGTACGACCTGCAGCGCGATCGCCGCGGTCGCGACTGTCACGATCTGGCCGATGATCATCACCCAGCCGGTGAACCATCCGAAGGTCGCGCCGGCGAGGCGACCGGCCCACTGGAAGATCGCGCCGGAGATCGGCCAGCGCGCGGCGAGGCTGGAGAAGTTGAGGGCGACGAGGAGCTGGCCGGCGAAGACCAGTGGCCAGGTCCAGAAGAATGCCGCCCCGCCGAGTCCGAAGCCCAGGAAGAAGAGCTGGAAGACCGTCGTCAGGATCGACACGAAGGAGAATCCCGCGGCGAAGGAGCCGAACGGGCCGACCTTGCGGTGGAGTTCCTGTTTGTAGCCGAAGTGAGCGAGGTCGAGGTGCTCGGGCGGCGCAGGCGAGGAAGGTTCCGTGATGATTGCTGAGGTGCTCACAGGATCCCCTTTCCTAGGGGTTCAGTCGACAACCTGTCGATTGATAGGTATGAGTCACATGCTGCCGTCCCGAGAACCCCACGGTGTTTCGGCGGTATGAATTCTCTGTAACATCGCCCCGGCCGCGCGGTGGCCGAGAAATTGCCGCCAGCCGCGGTCCCCGGTCAGCGCCCCAGGTAGCCGTCGACGACAGCCTTCCCGTTGTAGATGATGACGTCGTCGTAGGTGTGCACGCCCGGTGTGCCTGCGATTGCCACAGCTCGCTCGTGCAGCATGAACAGCTGGCCGGGAAGCATGGGCATGGGCGCCTCGCCTGGGTGGCTGAGCGACCCGAGCGGGTGATCCTCGCCCGGCGTCGATGACATCTCGATGTGGCACCCCATCAGGTATGAGACGGGCACGGCGGCCATGAAGGCGATGACCCGCTCCAGCGTGGCGATGTATGCGGGCATGTCCGGGACGTAAAGGCGCCCGGGGTAGACGGTGTCACCGGTGAAGAGGATGCCTGTCCACGGGTCGTAGAAGACGGTCGCGGCCTCCTCGTGGCCGGGCCCGGCGATTACGCTCACGACCCGTCCGCCCAGGTCGAAGTTCACCGTCTCGTTCGGCCAGTTCGTGAACCCGAAGAAGCCCTGCACTCCCTCGAGGTTCGCCGGAACGATGCTCGTGTTCGGTCGGTCGGCGAATTGCACATCGCCAGCGGTGTGGTCTCCGTGGCTGTGCGAGTGCGCAACCGTGAGCGAATAGGTGGGATTCGGATGCGTGACGAGCCAGTCCGCGATGATTCCGTCGACGGTTTCGCGTAGCGGCCAGGTCTCGGTCGCACCCGAATCGATCATGAGCGCGCCCGTGTTGCCGAGCAGCAGGAAGATGAACGGCCCCTCGTAGTGAGTCTTGAGGGACTGGCGAAGAACGTAGGTGTGCTCGTCGAGCGCGTGGACCTGCACGAGTGGCTCACTCGGGCCGGAGCCATCCATCCATTCAACCGAGAGGTCGACGTCGATGGGCGTGTCGGAGCTAAAATCCACGATCTTCGAGGTCATGCAAGCCACCTTTTCATTTGATGTTTCGTTGAGCTGTGATGCGTGCGGGGCCGGCGGGCGCCGGCTCAGGTCAGCTTGACGCGGGGATCGACGAGCGCGAGCACGACATCGACGATGGCGGTGAGGATCACGTAGACGGCGCCGAGCACGAGACTGACCCCGGCCACCGCGGGGAAGTCCGCCGACGCGATCGCCGTCGACAGGTACTGGCCGAGCCCGTTCCAGGAGAAGATCTGCTCGACGACCACGAGGCTCGAGAGCATCGCGCCGGAGAGCACGCCCAGCATCGACAGCGCGGGGCTCGACGCGTTGCGCAGCGAGTGGCGGAACAGGATCGAGCGCTCGGTCTCGGCGAGTGACCTGGCCGTGCGCGCATAGTTCGACGCCATGCCGGAGGAGAGCCCGTCTGCCAGGACCCGCGCGAGGGCCACGCCAAGCCCGAGGCTTGCCGCGAGTGCGGGCAGCACGAGGTGCTGGATCGCGTCGAGCGAGTACGCGAGGTTTCCGGTCAACAGGCCATCCAGGACATAGAAACCCGTCGGGCCACCGCCGGACGTATCGGTGATCCGGCCGACAGCGGGGAACCAGTGCAGCTGCTTGAAGAAGAACAGCAACATGAGCGTGGCGAGCAGGAACGACGGGGCAGAGGCGAAGCTGAAGAAGACGAAGCGGATGACCCCGCTCACCGGCCCCTTGAGTGTATAGATGCCCGCCAGGACCACGGCGAGGATGACCGCGAAGAACAGCACCCACGCCGCGAGTTCGAGCGTGGCCGGCACTTTGTCGGCCAGCTCGACCGCAACGGGCCGGCGCGTGCTGTACGACATACCGAGGTCGCCATGGAACAGCCCGCCGAGGTAGTCGAAGTACTGGACGATGAGCGGCTTGTCCAGCCCGAACCTGATCCGGGTCGCGGCGATCGCCGCCTGCGAGGCATTGGGGCCGAGGTAGGCCCGGACCGGGTCGGCGTTGCCGACGCGCTGAAGCACGAAAACGAGCACCGAGAGCGAGAAGAGCACGACCACGAGCGAGACGAAGCGTCGAACGATGAACCTGACCATGACTACACCCCCCGCGAGCGGAGCGCGCCTCGCAGGCCGTCACCTGTGTAGTTGCAGAGGAGCGCGAGGACGCCGACGCAGAGTCCCGGCAGCACGGGAATCCACCACGAGCTGAGCAGGTACTGCATGCCCGTCGAGGCCATCAGGCCGAGCTCGGGTGCCGGAGCCGGCGTGCCCAGGCCGATGAAGGAGAGAGCGGAGAGGACGGCGATGACACCGCCGATGTCGAGGCTCGCGGTGATCGCGACCGTCGGCAGGGTCGCGGGCAGGATGTGCCGGAGCACGAGGGGGATGCCGCGTGAGCCCGACATCCGCGCCGCCTCCACGTGCATGCTGGTCGCCGTACGACGCACTTCCCCGCGGGCGATGCGCGCGTAGAGGGGCCACCAGACGATGGCGATGCCGGCGATGCTGCTGGAGAGGCTCGCGCCCAGGGCCGCGGAGATCGCCATGGCAACGATGGGTCCAGGGAAGGCGAGGAAGATGTCGGTGATCCTCATCAGGATGGTGTCGAGCCAGCCGCCGACGAAACCGGCGATCGTGCCGACGATCAGCCCGAGAGTCGCGGTGCAGGCGGTTGTGACGACGGCGGCGAAGAGGCTGGTGCGTGCGCCGACCATGAGGCGCGTCGCGATGTCCATCCCGAGATTGTCGGTGCCGAGCAGGTGTCCGGGCGAGCCGGGTGCGAGGAACTGCGCGCCGCTCGGGATGATCGGGCTGTATGGGCTGAGGAGCGGCCCGACGATCGAAAGGATCACCACGAGCGTGAGGGAGGCGACTGCGATCGTCTCGCCAATGGAGAACGGCCACCGCAGCCTGGGCAGGCCGATGGGTGCGGGTAGACGTTTGATCTCAGGCAAGGACAGCATCGAGGAGCCTTCTTGCGTAGTCGCTGGACACGGTGGAACTCACATTCTCGGATGGGACCGACTCGATGATCTGTCCGTCGCTGATCACCAGGATGCGATCGGAGATGACGCGCGCTGCGGCGAGATCGTGCGTGACGAAGAGCACCGAGATACCGAGCGCGTGACGGAGGAGGTTGAGCAGGTTCAGCACCGTGGATGCGATCGAGACATCGAGCGCGCTCGTCGGTTCGTCGCAGAGCAGGATGGTGGGCGGGATGACGATCGCGCGCGCGATCGCGACCCGTTGCCGCTGCCCGCCGGAGAGCTGGCCGGGCTTCGAGGCGAGAAGCGCCCGGTCGAGGGAGACGCGATCCATCGCGAGGCCGACCAGCTCGGCGGCATCCCGGGCGGAGGTCCTTCCGCCGCGTTTGCTGTTGCGCACCCGCTCGGTGAGAATCTGCCCCACCGTCAGCCACGGGGTGAGCGAAGCGCCGGCATCCTGGAAGATGACCTGCACGGCATCGGCATCCACATCGCTGCGGTGAACGGAGCCACCGCTGGCCGATTCGAGCCCGGCGGCGATCCTGAGGATCGTCGACTTTCCCGAGCCGCTCTCGCCGACGAGTGCGACGCTCTCCCGCTTCTCGACACAGAGGGAGACTCCGGAGAGCACGGTCTTGCGCCTGGAAATCCCGCCCCCGGTCGGGTACGACTTGGTTACGTCGGTGAACTCGAGCGCCGCGATGGGCGCGGCGCCCGGCGACGCGCCCGGCGGCACACTCACCTCGCCGACATCCGCCGGCGCGAAGTCCGACCAGAGGAGGGAGCGCGCGTTCCACTCGGCGGTGACGGCGTCGACCGTTGTCGTTGCCGTTTCTGCCCGGCCTTCGTTGAGTGACTCCACCATCGCGTTGACGACCGTGGCTTCCGGCAGTCCTACCGGCCGATGGCGATCGGTGGCCATCGTCAGCCGCGACTCCATCAGGCGGCGCGCATACTCGCTCTCCGGCGTGCCGAAGACTCTCGCCGAGGATCCCCGCTCCACGATGCTGCCGTTGCGCATGACCACGACGTCGTCGCACATCGCCTTCGCAACACCGAGGTCGTGCGTCACGAAGACGATGCCGCAGCCGAGCGCCTCCTGCTCCCTGCGCAGGAGCTTGAGGATCTGTGCCTGCACGCTGACATCGAGCGCGGTCGTCGGTTCGTCAGCGATCAGCAGCGCTGGCCGCCGCGCGAGCGCGAGCGCGATCATCACCCGCTGGCGCATCCCGCCGGAAAGCTGATGCGGGTATGAACGGAACACCGCGGCGGGGTCGCGGATCTCGACCTCCTCGAGCCAGCGGAGGCTCTCTGCCTTGGTCCCTGCGATGAAGGTCAGCATGCGCCCGATCGTCATGGTCGGGTCGAGCGAGCTCATCGGATCCTGGAAGACCGTCGTCACCGTGCGGCCGCGGATGCCCTCCCATCCGCGCTCGATGACGGGGTTGAGCTCCGTGCCCGCGATCGTGAGGGAGCCCGTTGCGCTCACTGACGGGTCCCTCGTCAACAGGCCCTGGATGGCGAGTCCGGTCGTGCTCTTACCCGAGCCGGACTCACCAACCACACCAAGGCATTGCCCGCTTTCGACCGAGAACGACACGCCGGACACCGCCAGGAGCGCGGGCACCCTGCTTCCGTAGGAGATGGACATCTCCCGCACATCGAGTACCTGGGGCGTCATGCGTTCGTCCTTTCGCCGAGGGCAGACCGGCGGGGCATCAGGCCTTGGGCGCCAGCAGCTTGAGGTCCAGGAGGTCGGGGACGACCAGGTTCCAGGCCTTGTCTGCGCCGGTCACCGACTTGCTGAGCACCGCGGTGCCCAGCACGGTTGCGAGCGAGTAGAAGTACCCGGATGCGCTTACGTCGTGCGCGACCTGGGAGTAGCCAGCGGGGTCGCCCGACACGAGCATCGCGTCGAGTTGCGCCTGGATCCCGGGAACATCGGTGCCGAAGATGTCCAGCCCGCCGCCGGGCGTGTAGAAGATCCGGGCCCAGGAATCCGGGTGCGCGGTGTCGGGGTAGCCCGAGAGGATTGCCATGTCCGGAGCCGTCGCTGGGTCGGCCATCGTGGAGTAGAACGTGCCATTCGGGTAGCTGATCGTCTTGGCGGAGATCTTCGCCGTGTTCAGCTCCGCCGCGATGTTCTCGGCAAGCGCCTGGGCCGCCGGGCTCTGCGCCATGTAGCCGATCTTCAGCGACGTGCCGGAGAGTGCGCCGGAAGCGAGGGTGGACAGGGCGGATGCGCTGTGTGCGATGGTCTGCTGGTCACCTGCGGCATCGATCATGGTCGGAGGGAAGACCTCCGTGGTCGACTTCCCCGTGGTGCCGAGCGCCTTGGATGCGATCGACGGGAAGTCCAACCCGGAGAGGAGGCTCACCCGAGTCGCTTGATCCGTGAAGGCTTTGCTCTTCGGGTTGAGGAAGAGCGTCGGCGTCTGCAGGCTCGGGAACTCGTAGGTGTTCAGTGTGCTGTCCGCCTTGTAGCTCGCGAGAGCCTGCTTGTCGCCGAAACCGATGATTCCGTCGAGCTGGCCGCCCTCGATCTCGAGCTGCACTGTGGAGATGTTGGACACGACAGTGAAGTCGATCGCCGTGTACTTGGGTGCGGCACCCCAGTACTTCGGGTACGCCGTGAGGTTGTACGACGTTCCCTTCTTGAACGTGCCGAACTCGTACGCGCCGGTGCCCGCGTCATGCGTGTCGAAGTAGTTGGTGCCATTGTTCGCGGAGTGGGCCTTGAGCGCCGTTGGGCTCATCATCTTCGGTCCGAACGGCGATGCGAGGTAAGCCAGGAAGGCGCTGTTGGGCGCTTTGAGCGTGATCACGACCTGGTGGTCGGTTGGTGCATCGACCGACTTCACTCCCGCGACCATGTACGCGGGACCCTGGTTGACCGCGGTCCGGCGATCGAAGGATGCCTTCACCGCCGACGCGTCAAAGGGCGTGCCGTCGTGGAAGGTCACCCCCTGACGAAGGTTGAACGTGAACACCGTGTTCGTGCTGTCCACTTTCCAGTCGGTCGCGAGCACCGGCTCGAGCTGTGCGGTGGGGACTCCCGACTTGTACGCGATGAGCCCTTCGTACGCGCCGTTGACCAGGGCGAGTTCGGGGGACGCGTATGCCGTGTCCGGGTCGGGAGCCGGGATGTCGCCGAGGTAAGCCAGGTGAAGCGTCTTCGAGCCGGACGTCGAGCCGGACGCCGTGGTGGCGCAGCCTGCAAGCGCCACTGTCGCGATGACGGCGGCTCCGATCAGCTTGAGTAGTCGCTGTGAGCGGGGCATGGGTCTGCTTTCTCTCGTGGGTCCGACGTGGACAGCGGAGTTCAGCAATAATTTCTATCGCCCGCTAGATATATTTCTAGTCGGGGGATGTTCCGGCCTTTTTGCGTGCGTGATAACAACGTGTTACGCGATCGGCCGTGGGCCTTCCGAAATGATCATGCGCACGGCCGTCGGATCGAAACCGTTGCACGGATTGTTGATCTGCGGGCAGTTGGAAACGAGTACGAGCACGTCGCGATCGGCCTGGAGGGTGAGCGAGAGGCCTGGCGCCGAGATCCCGTCGACGATGCCGAGCACGCCATCCGGTTCGACCGGCACGTTCATGTACCAGTTGATGTTGCTCACGAGGTCGCGCTTGCCGAGGCCCCAGCGGGCGCCCTCCGCGAGGAAGTTCTCGACGCAGGCGTGCTGGTGAACGGTGTGATGGCCGTAGCGCAGGGAGTTGGATTCCTTACTGCACGCGCCTCCGATCGTGTCGTGCCGCCCGACCTGGTCGTGGCGCAGCGTCATGAGCGCGTCGCCCGTGTTCGCCCTGAGCACGGACCCTTCGGTGAGGTAGATGTTGCCCTGGGCGGCAATGGTGTCCGGTGCGCTGTAGCGGATGTCGGTGTCGGCCGCGTCGTACACGATGCAGTCGACGGCCTGGTTGCCATAGAGATCCACGATCGTCAGGAACTGGCCGGCGTGCACGATGCCGGACCAGGGTCCGCGGCGCTCGGCAACGACGTCGCTGACCACGCGATGATCGACGATGTACCCGGGCAGCGCCGTGTCTGCAAGGGTCGTCGGTTCGGTTGTCGCGCTCATCAGAGTCCTCTCAATCGGGCGTATGCAACGGTGTTGGCGAGGGCGCGCTCCGCTTCGGGGCCGGCCGCGGCATCCATCGAGGGTTCGTCGCGCCAGGCGCGGATGCGTAGCGGCGTCGATACGTACTCGGCGCGGGGATCGAGCGGGTGCGGCACGTTGGCGACCAGCAGGATGATCGGCAGCTCGGCCCGCAGACGGACGGATGCCCCCGCTCCAGCGGATCCGGTGAATGTCAGGCTGCCGTCCGGCTCGGCGAACAGGCCCTGGAAGAAGCTCACGGTCGGCGGGAGGTCACGCGGCGTGAGTCCGACCTTCGCGGCGGCGAGGATGAGCAGCTCCCTGCCGGCGGGCGTGCCGCCCTGCGGTGAGCCGTTGCCGTAGCGCTCGATGTTGCGCTGGAGGTTCGACGTGCCCGCGAGGGTGTCGTGATGCGCCGACGTGTCGGCGACGATGGTCGCCAGGACGCGTCCGCGGTCGGAGAGCAGCTGCTGGCCCGTGGTCAGGTACGCCTGCCACTGCACCTTGATGGTGTCGGCGACGTTGAGTCGCTCATCCGTCTGCACCGCGTTGAATAGCGCGACGTGCGCGCAGGCGTCGCCCGCGACATCCGTCAGTTCGATCACGGTGCCCCGCGCGAGTGTCAGCGCCGTGTAGTTGCCTCCGGCGACGGTCTCCGCCCAGAGCTTGTCATGGTCGGCGACCGCCTCCGGCCATTCCTCGGCCGCGCTCGGTGGCAGGATGGGCATCGTCTCGATGCGCACCCCACCCTGCGCCCTGGCGTGAGCACGCGCACCTTCCGGATTGTGCGTGGAAATTTCCGACATGGCGCTGTCCTCCCGTGCAGGCGGCCGACTATCTATCGGTCGATAGATTAACCCAATGAAACCGCATTCAGGTTTCGCCGAGGTAACGCGTGTGGCACCATGGCCAAGTGATCGACGCACCGAAGAAATCCGACAGGGGCCGTCCTCGTTCCGGCACGAACCCGCGGCCGGACCTGAGCGCCTCGGAGCAGATTCTGGATGCCGCCGCGCACCTCTTCGTCGAACGCGGTTATGCCGCGACATCCACGCGCGCGATTGCCGAGGAAGTCGGCATCCGCCAGGCCTCGCTGTACTACCACTTCCCCAGCAAGGAGCAGATCCTCGAGGTGCTGCTCATGCGTACGGTCGAGCCGTCCATCCACGCGGCGACCTACCTCAGCACCGCGGTGGCGGAACCCGCCGTTCGCCTGCACGCGCTCATCGAGTTCGACACGGCCGCCCTGCTCGGCGCCGCCCACAACGTAGGCACCTTGTACTTCCTGCCGGAGGTGCGCAACGAGCGTTTCGCCGCGTTCCGGGCGGAGCGGTCGACCCTGCGCGGGGTCTATGCAGCGCTCATCTCCCAGACGATCACGGACCACATTCGCGGCGAGCTCGGTGAGACGCTGACCCCGGATGCGGCATCCGCCATCGATTACCTGGTTGACGTGGTCTTCGGCATGGTCGAGAGCGTGATCTCCATTCGTGCGGATCGGCCGAGCGAAGACGCGGCCGTGCTCGTCGATACCATCGCACAGAGCTGCCTGCGCGTGCTCGGCCACGACAGCAAGTCGATCCGGGTCATCAGTTCGAGCGCGAGCGCCCTGCTGATCGAGCTGACCCGCGTGCTCGAGCAGGATCAACTCGGCAGCTGATCAGCCCGGCAGCTGATCGGCCCGGCGGCTGATCAGGCGGGCACCACGACGACGAGCGTCTCGCCCGCCCGCACCTGCTGGCCGAGCTCGGTGCGCAGCTGGGCGATGGTGCCATCGATCGGACTCGTGATGTGCGTCTCCATCTTCATGGCCTCGAGTGCGACGAGCTGCTGTCCTGCGGTCACGCGCTGACCTTCTGTGACGGAGACCTTCCAGACGTGCGCGATGAACGGCGCGTCGACGAGCACGCCGTCCGCTGGCACCTCGAGCAGCTGCTCGAGCACCGCCGCGGGCACATCCGCCGACTCGGCGCGATCGAACTCACCAGACGCCTCCCAGGCCAAACGCTCCTGCTCGAACGCGACGGCCTGCGTCGCGCGGAAGTCCGCGATGGATTCGGCGTTGTCCGCCAGGAACCGCTCGTGTTCGGCGAGCGAGAAGGTGCCGTCCTCGATATCGAAGGCGCCGCGGCCCGCCGCGACATCCGCTCGCAGTTCGAGCAGTTCCTCCGGGGAGACCGGGTACCAGGAGATGCGGTCGAAGAAATTGAGCAGCCAGGGCTTGCGCGGGCCAGACCCGCCGAAGGAGCCGTAGCGGCTCCACACCTGCGTGGTGCGGCCGACGAACTGGTAGCCGCCTGGCCCCTCCATGCCGTAGATGCACAAGTACGCGCCGCCGATCCCGACAGCGTTTTCAGGCGTCCAGGTGCGCGCGGGGTTGTACTTGGTCGTTACGAGACGGTGACGCGGATCGAGCGGGGTGGCTACGGGGGCGCCAAGGTACACGTCGCCGAGCCCGAGCACGAGGTACTCGGCATCGAAGACCGTGCGGTAGACGTCGTCTGGGGTCTCCAGGCCGTTGATCCGGCGGATGAACTCGATGTTCCACGGCGTCCACGGCGCATCGTCGCGCACGCCGTTCATGTACCGCTCGATGGCCTCGCGGGTCGCGGGGTCGTCCCACGACAGGGGCAGTCGCACGGTTCGGCTGGGTACCACCAGCGCCGCCGCCGCGGGGATCGTGGCCTCGAAGTCGCGCAGCATGCCGAGGAGCCGACTCGCGCTCAGGCGGTCGGGATCGAAGTGCACTTGCAGCGAGCGGATGCCGGGCGTCAGGTCGAGGATGCCCGTGATCCGGGCCCCCTGTACGCGCAGGTACAGAGCGTGGACGCGCGCCCGGAGGCCGAGGTCGAGCACTATGTCGCCATACTCCACGAGGATGTTGTCGTCGCCGCTGCGGCGGTATGTCACGTGCGGATCCCCATCGACGCGCAGGATGACGCCGTTGTCGTCGTCACGGAGCCCGCGCGGAACGGTCGCGTCGGCGGCGCCGCGGGCGGGGCCGAGCGAGCCGAGCGATGGCGCAGAGGCCGCGGCGATCGGCACGAAGCGCACGGTGTCCCCTGGCTTCAGCTGCCCGAGCTTCCAGCGCTCGGCGGCGACGACGGTCACCGGGCACACGAACCCGCCGAGGCTTGGGCCATCCGGGCCGAGCAGGATCGGAGTGTCACCGGTGAAGTCGACAGCGCCGATCGCGTACGCGTTGTCGTGGATGTTGGAGGGGTGCAGTCCGGCTTCCCCGCCGTCCTGCCGCGCCCAGGTGGGCTTGGGCCCGACGAGGCGCACGCCCGTGCGAGCCGAGTTGAAGTGCACTTCGTACGCGGCGGAGTAGATCGCATCCATGTCGTCGCGCGTGAAGAAGTCGGGGGCGCCGTGTGGCCCTTCCGTCACCGCGAGCTCCCAGTCGTGCACGAGGGCCGGGCGGCTCGTCGCCGGCACCGGCGCGGTCGTGGAGGTGGCTCGCTCGGCGATCCGTAGCACGTCGGCGCTCGTGAGGGCGCGTCCGCCGTGGCCGCCGAACTGTCCGAGCGTGAACGTGGATGCGCTGCCCAGGTACTCGGGAACATCGATTCCACCGGCGAACAGGATGTAGCTGCGCATCCCGGCGCCGCCCGCGGCGCCGACATCCAGAACCCCGCCTGCCGGCACCTCGATGGCGTCCCACATCGGCGCAGCGACCCCGTCGATCGTGACGGGGACCTCGGCGCCGGTCACCGCTACGACCGTGCGATGGCTGAAGCGCAGCTGCGGACCGGAGACGGTGCATTCGAGCCCCGGCCAGCCCTCCGGATTGCCGACGGCGACGTTGCCAAGCCGGAAGGAGAGGTCGTCCATCGGGCCGCTCGGTGGAACGCCGATCTGCCAGAAGCCGGTGCGGCCCGGCCAGTCCTGCACCGTGGTCATGAGCCCTGGACGCTGCACGGCGATGCGTGGTTCATCGTCGCCGAGCCCGGCAAGGGTGGATGTCGAATGAGTGCGACGCGCGACCCGCTCGTCGACCGAGATTGCGCGCAAGAGGCCGAGGTTCGTCTCGATGCCGTCGATGCGGGTCGCGCGGAGGGCTCGAGCCTGGTTCGCCCAGGCCTCGGCCCTGCTGGCGCCCGACGTGATGATCTTCGCGAGCATGGGGTCGTATGAGCTTGGAACCTGGGTTCCGGTCTCGATCCAGGCGTCGACGCGGGCATCATCCGTGGGAAGCTGCGCCTGCGTGATGGTGCCCGATGATGGCTGGTAGCCCTGGGCGGGGTCTTCCGCGTAGACGCGCGACTCGACGGCGAAGCCCGCCGTGGGCACCGCGGCCGTCGCTCGGTACGGGTCGAGGAAGTCGCGCTCGCCGCCAGCAAGTCGTAACATCCACTCGACCAGGTCTACGCCCGTGATTGCCTCGGTCACCGGGTGCTCGACCTGCAGGCGCGTGTTTACCTCGAGGAACGACGCCTCGCGCCGCACCGAGTCGTAGACGAACTCGACGGTTCCCGCCGAGCGGTACGAGATGGCTGCGCACAGTTCGCGCGACGTGGCGTGCAGTTGCGCTCGCAGTTCGTCGGAGAGGTCGAACGCCGGGGCCTCCTCGACGACCTTCTGGTTGCGGCGCTGCAGCGAGCAGTCCCTGTCGCCGAGGCTGATGACACCGCCGTCGCCGTCGCCGAAGACCTGGACCTCGATGTGTCGGGCGTTCTCGACGAATCGCTCGGCGAAGATCGCGCCGCTGCCGAAGCTCGCGTTCGCCACACGCGAGATGGAGACGAACGCGTCGCGAACTTCCTCGCCGCTGCGGCAGACCTGCATGCCGATGCCGCCGCCGCCACCCGTTGCCTTGAGGATCACGGGGTAGCCGAGATCCTCGGATGCCGCCACGGCTTCGTCCGCGTCGGCCAGCACCTCCGTGCCGCGCACCATGGGCAGCTCGGCGCGCGCTGCCGCGGCGCGCGCGGCATCCTTCGCTCCGAACACCGAGAGCTGCTCGGGCGTCGGCCCGACGAAGATGAGCCCGGCTTCCTCCACGCCGCGTGCGAAGTCCGCGTTCTCCGACAGGAATCCGTAACCGGGGTGGATCGCGCCGGCGCCGGAATCGAGGGCCGCGCGCAGGATGCGGTCTGCGTTCAGGTACGACTCGCGCGGAGACTCCGCACCGATGTTGATGGCGACATCCGCGAGTCGCACGTGCGGGGCGCCCCGGTCGACCTCCGAGTAGACGGCAACGGTCTTCAGGCCCAGCGCCTTGGCGGACCGGATGATGCGACAGGCGATCTCGCCACGGTTGGCGACGAGAAGCGTCGTGTAGCCCAGCGGCGAAGCGGAGCGTGGTGAAGGTGCCATTGCTGTTGAGGTCCTGTCGTTCTCGGCATCAACGGGCCTCGACGGTCGTCGGGTTTGGCCCAGGAGGGTCGTTTCTATCATCTGATAGTTTTATGCACCGGATGGGCGGCCGGTGTTAACTCTAGGTAACAGCGTGCGGCTCACCGGGGCGCCGAAAAGGTGCATCATTCCGCCGAGTCGAGGATTCAGTTCATGGACACAACCGCCGTTTCCCGGGCCAGGCAGGCATTCGCGCGCATCCGCGAGGTCGGCCGACCCGAGGTCTGGATTACGCTGCGCGACGAGGCACGCGTGGTCGCCGATGCCGAGGCGATCGATCGGCGGGTAGCGGATGGCGAGACGCTGCCACTGGCCGGCACGGTCTTCGCCGTCAAGGACAACATCGACGTAACCGGCCTGCCCACGACGGCCGGACATCCCGACTTCTCGCACGTCCCCGACCGATCGGCGACGGTCATCGAGCGCCTGGTCGCCGCCGGTGCCGTGGTTCTCGGCAAGGCCAACCTCGACCAGTTCGCGACCGGGCTCGTCGGCACGCGCAGCCCGTACGGCGCCGTGCGGAACAGCGTGTTTCCCGATCGGATCTCCGGGGGGTCGTCCTCCGGTTCGGCCGTCGCCGTCGCCCTCGGCATCGCGGATTTCGCCCTCGGCACCGACACGGCCGGCTCCGGGCGCGTTCCCGCCGCGCTGAACGGCATCGTCGGTATCAAGAGCACCCGGGGCATCGTTCCCGTCGACGGCGTCGTGCCGGCGTGCCGCAGCTACGACTGCGTGACCGCCTTCGCCCCCACGGTTGCACTCGCGACGCAGGTGACTTCGATCATGTCCGGCGTCTCCGGCCTCGACCCGGTTTCCCGGGCCTGGCCGGCGGATGTCGCGCTGTCAGCGCCACCCATCCCGCGGATCGCGATCCCCAACCCTCAGGTTCTCACTGGTCTCTCCGACGAGCGGCGGGAACTCTTCGCGGCCGCCGCACGAACGCTCGAGGC
>JAVECW010000183.1 GCA_030841285.1 Microbacteriaceae bacterium | reverse complement strand
AACGGGATCGACCTTACCCTCGAGCCGGGCGAGACCATGGCCATCGTCGGCTTGACCGGCTGCGGCAAATCGACACTGACCGCGCTCACCACGCGGCTCTACGACGTCACGGGAGGCGCGATCCGGCTCGATGGCGTCGATATCCGCGACCTGACGCGCTTCGACCTGCGCAAGCACATCGCCATGGCGTTCGAAGATGCCACGCTGTTCTCCGCATCCGTGCGGGACAACGTGCTGCTCGGTCGCGACGACCTCGACGGGCATGCGCAATCAGGCGAAGCGGATGCCGCGCTCACCGAGGCGCTCGAGATCGCCCAAGCGGGTTTCGTCTACGACCTGCCGGATGGCGTCGACACTAAGGTCGGCGAGGAGGGACTCAGCCTCTCCGGCGGCCAGCGGCAGCGGCTCGCACTCGCGCGCGCCGTGGCCGCAAACCCACACGTGCTCGTGCTCGACGATCCACTCTCCGCACTCGACGTCGACACGGAGGCACTCGTCGAGGCGGCGCTACGCCGGGTGCTCGCGGCGACCACCGCGCTCATCGTCGCGCACCGGCCGTCGACGGTCATGCTCGCCGACCGGGTGGCCCTGCTCGAGAACGGCCGGATCACGGCCGTGGGCACGCACAGCAACCTGCTCGCGACGAGCGAGCACTACCGATTCGTCATCTCGAGCCTCGAGGATGACCAGGACAACGAGCTTCTTCAGGAGGTGACCCTGTGACCGCGACGACGGTGACCGGAGTCGAAGGCGAGGAACGCAACGACTTCACGAAGCAGGAGAGCCGGCAGATCCGTGAGCGCTCGCTGCGCCTTCTCGGTGGGCTGCTGCGTCCGCTTCGCTGGCGACTCGCGCTGACCCTGCTCGTTGTCGTGGTCAGCACCGCCGCGCAGGTCGCCGGTCCTGCGCTCATCGCGTACGGCATTGACACGGGCCTTCCTGCCGTGCTCAAGCAGGACTGGTTCCCGCTCGCGGCGACCGGCGCCCTCTACCTGGTCACGGGCATTCTCGGTGCGATCCTCATCGCGTGGTACACGGTTCTCAGCGCACGAATCAGCCAGGCGATCCTGATCGACCTGCGCAAGCGGGTGTTCCTGCACACGCAACGGCTGAGCCTCGAGTTCCACGAGTCGTACACCTCAGGCCGCATCATTTCGCGGCAGACGAGCGACCTCGACTCGATCCGCGAACTGCTCGACTCCGGCATCAACCAGCTCGTGCAGGGCGTGCTCTACATGGTGTTCATCGCGATCGCGCTGTTCACGCTCGACTGGGTGAGCGGCGCCGTGCTGCTCGTCTCGCTCGCGCCGCTGTTCCTGCTCACCCGGTGGTTCCAGTCGCGCTCGCAGCGCCTGTTCCGCATCTCCCGCGTGGCATCGGCGAAGCTCATCGTGCATTTCGTCGAGACCATGACGGGCATCCGTGCCGTCAAGGCCTTCCGCAAGGAGAAGCGCAACGAGGCCGAGTTCGGCGCGCTCGTCGAGGACTACCGTGATGTCAACAGCCGCGTCATCCAGCTCTTCGGAATCTTCGACCCTGGCCTCGTCATGATCGGCAATGCGACGGTCGGTGTCGTGCTGCTTATCGGCGGTTTCCGGGTAGCGGATGGCCACCTCGCGATCGGCGTGCTGCTCGCTGCGCTGCTCTACACGCGTCGATTCTTCGACCCGATGGAGGAGATGGCGATGTTCTACAACTCCTACCAGTCGGCGGCGGCCGCGCTCGAGAAGATCTCGGGTGTGCTCGAGGAGGAGCCGAGCGTGCCGGACCCGATCAAGCCGGTCGACCTCTGGAAGTCCGAGGGTCACGTGGCGTTCGACGACGTGCAGTTCGCTTACACGAAGGATCGCGTCATCCTGCCCAACTTCAGCCTGGAGATCCCGGCTGGGCAGACGATAGCGCTGGTCGGCTCGACGGGTGCCGGCAAGTCGACGCTCGCGAAGCTCATCTCGAGGTTCTACGACCCGACGCTCGGTTCGGTCACGCTCGACGGCGTGGACCTGCGTTCGCTGCACCCGAACGACCTCCGCCGCGCGATCGTCATGGTCACGCAGGAGGCGTACCTTTTCAGCGGGACCGTCGCAGACAACATCGCACTCGGCAAGCCGGATGCGACCCGCGAGGAGATCAAGGCGGCGGCCCGCGCGGTGGGCGCCGACGAGTTCATCCAGGCGCTGCCCAACGGCTACGACACGGATGTGAACAAGCGAGGCGGGCGGGTCTCGGCCGGCCAGCGGCAACTCGTCTCGTTCGCGCGCGCCTTTCTCGCGAGCCCGTCCGTGCTCATCCTCGATGAGGCGACAAGCTCACTCGACATCCCGAGCGAGCGCCTGGTTCAGGAGGCTCTGCAGACGCTACTGGCCGACCGCACGGCCGTCATCATTGCGCACCGGCTCTCGACGGTTGCGATCGCCGATCGCGTGCTCGTGATGGAGCACGGCCGGATCGTCGAGGACGGATCGCCGGACGACCTCATCGCTGGAACGGGCCGCTTCTCGCAGCTGCACGCTGCCTGGCGTGACTCCCTGGTCTAGGGCCGCCAGCGCGCCACGCGCAGGTTTACCCGGTAGCCGGCGTCGGCATCCGAAGCAAGGAGCGGCGTCGACTCCGCCTTGTAGTGCGCGAGCGCCGCCTGCTCGTGCCCCGCCGGCGGATGCCCACCCGCCCGGATGACACGCCACCACGGCACATCCGCTCCGTAGTACGCCATCACCTGCCCGACGACGCGGGCGGCGCGCGATCCGAGTGTCGCCGCGATGTCGCCGTACGTCATCACGTGAGCGGGCGGAATCGACTCGACGACCTCGAGCACACGCTCCACGAAGGAGTCATCGAGCCTGACGGCGGGAGCGCCCATGCGAAACGCTTAGAGGTCGAGAGCGCCGATGGTCTCGCCGTACTGCGTCTCGCCGACCGGGGCGAACCCGGTGCGCAGGAAGAAGGCCTCTGGCCCGAGCTCGCCGGGCTCCCAGATGACGTAGATGCGGCTGAGTCCACGGGACCGCGCCTCATCGGCCAGTGAATGCACGGCGAAGGTGCCGATTCCGCGACCCTGGTCGTTGGCGTCGACGTTGATGCGCCACAGGATGGCACGGAATTCCTCGTGCTCGGCCTCCGGGTCGAAGTTGCCCATGATGAAGCCGACGACCTCGTCGCCGTCGATCACCACGCGCTGCCAGGCCGTCGCGGGGTTGTTGACGGCCGCCGCCGCAGAGTACGAGACGGGGGCGATGAACTGTTCCTGGCCGGGCTTGAGCGTGAGCGTGTTGGCCGCCACGATGTTCGAAGCGTTCAGTTCTTCCAGTCTCAACTCAGCCATGGCAACAGGGTATCCCGCGCGAGTCATCCGCGGGTAGTCGTCGGCGGGGCAGAGCGCAGATCCAGGTCAGCCGCATGGCTAGGCCATAGGAACTCGGGGGAGATTTATCTTGACGTCGAGATAGTTGCCCGGCTCGGGTAGGCTGTTCGTGGCCATTTCGCGGACGAAAATAGGAGATCCATTGGCAAAGATCAAGGTTGAAGGCACTGTCGTCGAACTCGATGGCGACGAGATGACGCGGATCATCTGGCAGAACATCAAGGATTCGCTCATCCACCCGTACCTCGATGTCGACCTCGAGTACTACGACCTCGGGATAGAGAAGCGCGACGAGACCGACGACCAGATCACAATCGACGCCGCGCACGCCATCCAGAAGCACGGTGTCGGCGTCAAGTGCGCGACCATCACGCCAGACGAGGCGCGTGTCGAGGAGTTCGGCCTCAAGAAGATGTGGAGAAGCCCCAACGGCACGATCCGCAACATCCTCGGTGGCACGATCTTCCGCGAGCCCATCATCATCTCGAACATCCCGCGCCTCGTGCCCGGCTGGAACAAGCCCATCATCGTCGGTCGCCACGCGTTCGGCGACCAGTACCGCGCCACCGACTTCGTCTTCGACCGCCCTGGCACGCTGACGCTCAGCTTCCAGCCGGCCGACGGGAGCGAGGCGCAGTCGTTCCACGTCTTCGATGCGCCGGGCGGCGGCGTGGCGCTGGCCATGTACAACCTGGATGACTCGATCCGCGACTTCGCGCGCGCTTCGCTCAGCTATGGCCTCGACCGTAACTACCCGGTTTACCTCTCGACCAAGAACACGATCCTCAAGGCGTACGACGGCCGGTTCAAGGACCTCTTCGCCGAGGTGTTCGAGGCGGAGTTCAAGGATCGCTTCGAAGCGGCGGGCCTCACCTACGAGCACCGCCTGATCGACGACATGGTCGCGGCCAGCCTCAAGTGGGAGGGCGGATACGTCTGGGCCTGCAAGAATTACGACGGCGACGTGCAGTCCGACACCGTGGCGCAGGGCTTCGGCTCGCTCGGCCTGATGACGTCGGTGCTGACCAGTCCGGATGGCAAGATCGTCGAGGCCGAGGCGGCGCACGGCACCGTTACGCGCCACTACCGCCAGCACCAGGCGGGCAAGCCGACGTCGACCAACCCGATCGCCTCGATCTACGCCTGGACGCGCGGCCTCGCGCACCGTGGCAAGCTCGATGGCAACCAGGAGCTCATCGACTTCACGCACACTCTTGAGGATGTCGTCATCAAGACCGTCGAGTCCGGCAAGATGACCAAGGACCTCGCGCTCCTCATCGGCCCGGACCAGCCGTACCAGACGACCGAGGAGTTCCTCGCGACCCTGGCCCAGAACCTGCAGGCCCGTCTGGCCTAGGTTCCCTGCCCGCTCCGCGGGTCGCGTCTCTCACCAATCGAGTCGCGTCACAGTGCCCTTCCGAACATTTCGGGAGGGCGCTGTGACG
>JAVECW010000070.1 GCA_030841285.1 Microbacteriaceae bacterium | reverse complement strand
AGGATCCTGCTCGGCGCGGTCGGGATTATCGTCGCGCTGGTCTGGATCTTCCCGGTCTACTGGATGATCAACTCGGCTCTACTGCCCAACGTCGTCCTCCAGTCCAGGACCCCGACCTTCGCCCCATTCGGCGGGTCGCTGGATAACTTCGCAAGCGTCATCCAGGGCGGAACGTTCCTCCCCGCGCTCGGGATGAGCGTGGTCATCGCCATCCTCGTGGTCGGCTGCTGCCTGCTGTTCGCATTCCTCGCCGCGCTCGCGATCAGCCGATTCCGATTCCGTGGGCGCAAGGCCTTCGTGCTCGCGATCCTCTTCATCCAGATGCTGCCGGCCGAGGGCCTCTTCATCGCCCAGTACAAGCTCATGGCGAGCGTGCACCTGCTGAACACCGTCCTCGGCGTGAGCATCATCTACATCGCCGCCGTTGTTCCATTCACCATCTGGATGCTGCGCGGCTTCGTCGCCGGAATCCCGGCCGACCTCGAGGAGGCCGCCATGGTCGACGGCCTCAGCCGCACCCAGGCGTTCATGCGCATCACGTTCCCGCTCCTCGCTCCTGGCCTCGTCGCATCCGGCGTCTACGCCTTCCTGCAGGCCTGGAACGAATTCACCGTCGCGCTCGTCGTGCTGCAGGACAACGCAGACCAGACGCTTCCGCTCTGGTTGCGGGGCTTCATTCAGGCCAGCGCGAGCAAGGCCATCGACTGGGGTCAGGTGATGGCCGCGTCGACCCTGGTCGCGCTGCCGGTGATCATCTTCTTCCTGTTCGTGCAGGGTCGGATGACGAGCGGACTCGTCAGCGGGGCGGTCAAGGGATGAGCGCGCCACGCTCGATCCGCCGCGATGCTGCCGGTGTGCTCCTGCCCGGTTTCGTCGGCACGACCCTGCCAGAGTGGCTGGCCGCCAGGCTCAGGAACGGGCTGGCGGGGGTGTGCATCTTTGCCGCGAATATCGTCTCCATCGCCCAGCTTCGGGAGCTGACCGATGAGATCCGCCTGGCCAATCCGCTCGCTCTCATCGCCATCGACGAGGAAGGCGGAGACGTCACGCGGCTGTACCAGGCGATTGGTTCGCCGTACCCCGGCAACGCGCTGCTCGGACGGATCGACGATCCCGAATTCACCGAGCAGGTCGGCAGGACCATCGGCTGGCAGCTTCGCCGTGCAGGCTGCAATCTCAACTTCGCCCCGGATGTCGACATCAACTCGAACTCGAGCAATCCGGTGATCGGCGTGCGCAGTTTCGGTGCCACCCCCACCCTCGTCGCGAGGCACGCCTCGGCCTGGATCCGCGGACTCGAGGCGACAGGCGTTGCCGCGAGCGCCAAGCATTTTCCGGGCCACGGTGACACGGCACAGGACTCGCACCTCGCGCTCCCGATCGTCGACGTGGCCGTCGAGACGCTGCGGGACCGCGAGCTGGTGCCGTTCCGGGCCGCGATTGCCGCCGGCTCGCGCACCATCATGAGCTCGCACATCATGCTGCCCCAGGTCGACGCGGCCAACCCCGCGACCTTCTCGAGAACGATCCTGCAAGGCCTGCTCCGTGAGGAACTCGGGTTCAAGGGTGTCATCGTGACGGACGCCCTCGACATGAAGGGGGCGAGTGGCGTCGTGGGAATTCCCGAGGCTGCCGTGCTCGCGATCACCGCGGGCTGCGACCTCCTGTGCATCGGCACGGAGAACACGGATGAGCAGATGGGCCAGATCGAGGCCGCCCTGGTCGCCGCGGTCGCGAGCGGACGACTCGATGACACGCGCCTGGCCGAGGCGGCCGTGCGCAACGAAGCCCTGGGCACGAAGCTCCGCGACGACGACGCGCGAATTCCGATTCCGGAATACCTCTCGGTCGACGCCGAGCCGGAGTTCGACTTCGCACGTACAGCGGCAGCCTTCGATGTCCGCTCCATCCGCCCCGTATCCGAGGACCGCGTGCTCGTCGCAATCGAGACGGTCGCGAACATTGCCGTCGGCGACTCCCCGTGGGGCCCGGCCGCGGCCGGAGCCGACGTCCTCCGGGTGAGGGAGGGCGACACGGTGACCGTGCCTGACGGCTCGCAGCTCGTGATCCTCGGCAAGGACAACCACCGTCATGCCTGGGTTCGTGACCTGATCGATGACCTGCGCGCGCGGCATCCGTCGGCGATCGTGATCGACCTCGGCTGGCCGGGCGACGACCGCAACTACGCCGACGTGGCCACCTTCGGTGCATCACGTCACGCTGGCCGAGCCCTGCTGGACTGGCTCGAAGCGGCAGCACACGGGAATGTGCTGGCCATGACGGATTCGCGCTAGCCGATCAGCTTCTGGCCGTTGGCCCACACGTTTTGCACGTGCCAGTCATGGTCGAGCAGCACCGCATCCGCAGCGAATCCGGGGCGGATGCGGCCGAGCTCATGGTCGAGTCCCAGTGTGCGTGCTGGCGTGGCCGTGAGCGCCTCGACCGCAACGCGTGGATCGAGGCGCGCGGCCGTGATGGCCACGCGGAGCGCGGCGTCCTGGGTCAGCGTAGAGCCCGCCATCGTCGGCGTGCCTGACAGCACCGCTCGGCCCTCCGTGACGGTGACATTCATGCCGCCCAGCCGATAGTAGCCGTCGTTAGAGCCGGCAGCTGCAATGGCATCCGTGATGACCGCGACGCGGCCGGGCGCGGCGGCGAAGACCATGCGAGCGACCTCCGGATACACGTGCAGGCCGTCGAGAATCAGTTCGATGGTCACGCGCTCGTCCTCGAAAGCGGCGACGACGGGTCCGGGTTTGCGGTGGTGGATGCCAACCATCGCGTTGAAGGCGTGCGTGAGGATTCGCGCGCCCAGGTCGAACGCGCGCTTGGTCTGCTCGTAGTCGGCAAGAGTGTGGCCGATTGACACAATGACACCGGCCTCGACAAGCACGCCGATCGCCTCGAATGCGTTCGGCATCTCCGGTGCGATCGTCATCTGCCGCAGGGTGCCGCGCGCCGCGCCGATGAGTTCTTCAAGCATTTCGGGGCCTGGGTCGCGCAGGTACGCCGGATTCTGCGACCCACCGCGCTTGTCGACGGAAAGGAACGGGCCCTCGAGGTGCGACCCGAGCACGAGAGGATCGAGTTCGGTGAGGTCGGCGATGGTGGCGAGGCTCTCGCGCAGATGCTCGAGCGGGTTTGCGACCAGGCTGATCAGAGAACGCGTTGTGCCGTGCGCGCGGTGCATGGCGAGTCCATCCAGGATCTCTTCCGGCCCGTCATCGAAAGAGTGCCCGCCTCCACCGTGGCAGTGGAGGTCGATGAACCCTGGGGTCAGCCAGTGACCCCCCGCATCGATGATCTCGCGGCCCGTGGCCTGTGCGCGCCAGCCGGTGCCGTCGCCGACGGCGGTGATCCGCGCGCCGTCGGTTGCGAGCCAGAAGTTGTCGATGAGGCCGTCGGCATCCAGTTTGCGTGCGCTGTGGATAACCAGACGAGAAGCATCGACACCGGTCATGCGAACTCCTTACGGCCGTTGACCACGCCACTCACGATCGCGATTGCGGCGAAGACGCCGGCCACAATGGGCTGCCCGAGATCCCACCACGCGAGCGCCGCGGCTGCCATGACGACGATCTCGACGAGCGCACGGCCGAACACATCGATGGTGAACACCGCCTTGGGCGACCGGAACAAGGCCCAGAGCAGGATTGCGAGGGCGGGTGCCGCGATGCCGACGACGATGTTCCATGGCATCGGCCAGGCGACGAAGCCCCAGAAGCCGAGCGAAAAGATGGCGAAGAGCTCGAGAACGAACCTCAGAACGTCATTGGGGCCAACCCTGAAATCCGGTCGTACGTCAGTCACGCGCCCAGTCTACGACCGCGCCTACCGGAAGATGATGGTGCGCGCTCCGTCGAGCAGCACTCGATCCTCTGCGAACCATTTGACCGCCTGGGTGAGCGTTCGGCTCTCCTCGTCCTGTCCGATAGCCACGAGCTCGGCCGGGGTGCGCGAATGGTCGACGCGCACGACGTTCTGCTCGATGATCGGGCCCTCGTCCAGGTCGCTCGTCACGAAGTGCGCCGTGGCGCCGATGAGCTTCACGCCACGCGCGTGCGCCTGCTTGTACGGGTTGGCGCCCTTGAACCCGGGCAGGAAGGAGTGGTGGATGTTGATCGCGCGGCCCGTGAGGCGCGCGCACAGCTCCGGCGAGAGGATCTGCATGTAACGCGCGAGCACGACGAGCTCGATATTGTGCTCCTCGACCGCCTCGATGACGCGCGCCTCGAATGCATGCTTGCTCGCGGCATCCGTGACCGAGAGAGATTCGAACGGCACGCCGTAGAAGCCGGCCAGGTCGCGCAGCGCTCCGTGGTTCGAGAGTACGAGCGGGATGTCGACCGGGAGCTGGCCGGCGCGCTGTCGGAAGAGCAGGTCGTTGAGGCAATGGGCGGCAGTGGATGCCAGCACAAGCGTGCGCAGCGGGCGACCGACCACGTCGAGTCGCCAGGTCATCCCGTACGTCTCGGTCACGGGGGCGAGTGCGGCCTCGAACTCATCGCGCGCCGCCGCGGACTCGACCTGGTGGCGCATGAAGAAACGCCCGGTGTCCGCACTCGAGAACTGCTGGCTCTCGGTGATGTTGCCGCGAGCGGCAACGATCGCGCCGCTGATAGCGTGCACGATCCCGGGCCGATCCGCACAGAT
>JAVECW010000055.1 GCA_030841285.1 Microbacteriaceae bacterium | reverse complement strand
CGGGGTGTGCAGACGGGCCAGCCGTTTGACGGTGTCACCCGACTGGGTGAACGCCACCAGCGCCTTGGCGTCCAGCCGCTCGCCGATGTCGCGGGCCGCGTACGAGATGACGCCGCGCTTGGTGCGCGGCACGTGCGCAAGCGGCGGCGCCGCCACCGAGTTCTCCTCGACCGCGCAAACGATCCTGGCCATCGTCTTGACCGCCTCGAGGGGGTACTTGCCCACCGACGTCTCGCCGGAGAGCATCACCGCGTCCGCGCCGTCGAGCACCGCGTTGGCGACGTCGGACGCCTCGGCCCGGGTGGGGCGGGAGTTCTCGATCATCGACTCCAGCATCTGGGTGGCGACGATGACGGGCTTGGCGTTCTCCCTTGCCATTTGGATGGCGCGCTTCTGCACCAACGGCACCTCTTCGAGCGGCAGCTCGACGCCGAGGTCGCCGCGGGCGACCATGATCGAATCGAATGCGTTGATGATGGCTTCGAGGTTGTCGACGGCCTGGGGCTTCTCGATCTTGGCCATGACCGGAATCTTGCGACCCTCTTCCGCCATGATCTCGTGAACGCGAGTGATGTCATCCGCGTTGCGCACGAAGGACAGCGCGATGAGGTCGGCACCGAGCTTGAGGGCCCAGCGCAGGTCCGCTTCGTCCTTCTCGGAAAGCGCGGGAACATTGACCGCGACACCGGGCAGGTTGATGCCCTTGTTGTTCGAGACCGGTCCGGCGACGATGACCTCGGTCGTGACAACCGTGCCATCCGTTTCGAGGACCTTGACCTTGACCTTGCCGTCGTCGATCAGGAGGAAGTCGCCTGGCTTGACGTCCTGGGGCAGGCCCTTGAACGTCGTGGAGGAGAGCTCCCTGGTCCCGATGATGTCTTCGGTGGTGATCCGGAAGATGTCGCCCACCTCGAGGTCGTATGGGCCCGCCTCGAACTTGCCGAGGCGGATCTTCGGACCCTGCAGGTCGACCATGACGGCGACCGCTCGGCCGGAGTCTTCGGTGGCCTTGCGCACATTCGCGTAGACCGCTTCGTGCACGTCGTAAC
The DNA here is from genome assembly GCA_030841285.1 of Microbacteriaceae bacterium. Taxonomy (GTDB): domain Bacteria; phylum Actinomycetota; class Actinomycetes; order Actinomycetales; family Microbacteriaceae; genus JAUZGC01. Next base: position 46,877 of record JAVECW010000055.1, on the reverse strand, counting down.
TTCCGTGGCTGAGGTTCATCCTGGCGACGTCGACACCCGCATCGATGATGGCGCGGATGTTCTCATAGCTGGACGTCGCCGGACCCAGGGTCGCGACGATTTTTGCCCGTCTCATTCTTCGTTTACTCCGTGCTTCCGCGCCACAAGATAGCGCCTGATTCGTGTGTCCCAAGGAACGATCGCGGCGAGGGCCGCCGACCGTGGAGGCTAGACCAGTATTCCCCGGTCTGTTGGCTTTACCGGGAAGGGCAGCTGTGTGTCTCCCTCAAGATAGCGGTCAACGGCGGATGCTGCCGCACGTCCTTCCGCGATCGCCCACACGATGAGCGACTGGCCGCGGCCCGCGTCGCCTGCGACGAACACGCCAGGCTGGCTGGTCTGGTAGTCGCCGTCGCGCTCCACGTTGCCGCGCTCGTCGAACGGAAGCTCGAGCTGGTTGCCGAGGTCCTCCGGCTCCGGGCCGGTGAAGCCCAGAGCGAGCAGGACCAAGTCGGCCGGGATCTCGCGCTCGGTACCGGCCTTGGGTACGCGCCTGCCATCGAGGTACTCGGTCTCCGCGACGCGGATCGCGCGCAACTCGCCGAACTCGTTGGCGAGGAACTCGACGGTGGAGGCGAGGTACTCGCGGTGGCCGCCCTCCTCGTGTGCGGTCGACACCTCGAACAGCGTCGGGGTCAGCGGCCACGGCTGGTGAGCGGGGCGCTCGCTCGGCGGCTGGATGCCGATCGCGAGGTTGGTGACGGATGCCGCACCCTGGCGGTGCGCCGTTCCGATGCAGTCGGCGCCCGTGTCTCCACCGCCGAGGACGACGACGTGCTTGCCCTCGGCCGTGATCTGGTCGGGGATGCTGTCGCCTGCGCCGACCTTGTTCGACTGGACCAGGTACTCCATGGCGAAGTGAACGCCGGGGAGGTCGCGGCCGGGGATCGGCAGATCGCGTGGCACCATGGCGCCCGTGGCGACGACGACGGAATCGTAACGCGCGCGCAGGTCATCCCAGGTGATGTCGACGCCGATGTTGACGCCGGCCCGGAAGCGCGTGCCCTCGGCCATCATCTGGTTCAGGCGTGCCTCGAGGTGCTTCTTCTCCATCTTGAAGTCCGGGATGCCGTAGCGCAGGAGTCCGCCGATGCGGTCGTCACGCTCATACACGGCCACCGTGTGGCCGGCACGCGTGAGCTGCTGGGCCGCGGCGAGGCCGGCGGGGCCTGAGCCGACGACGGCGACCGTCTTGCCCGTGAGGCGCTCAGGCGGATGCGGCTGTACCCAGCCGTTCTGCCACGCCTGGTCGATGATCGAAACCTCGACCTGCTTGATCGTGACGGCGGGCTGGTTGATGCTCAGCACGCACGACGACTCGCAGGGCGCAGGGCAGAGCCTGCCCGTGAACTCCGGGAAGTTGTTGGTCGCGTGCAGGCGCTCGATGGCCTGTCGGCCCTCGCCGCGCCACATGAGGTCGTTCCACTCCGGAATCAGGTTGCCGAGTGGGCAGCCCTGGTGGCAGAACGGGATGCCGCAGTCCATGCAGCGGCCCGCCTGACGCCGCAGCTCGGCCGGGTCGCCCGCCTCGTAGACCTCTTTCCAGTCCATGAGCCGAACCGAGACCGGACGACGCTTCGGGAGCTCACGCTCCGTTACCTTGAGGAAACCCTTCGGGTCAGCCACCGGTCACCTCCAAAATCCTGTTCCATACCACGTCGCCGTCGGGGTCGAGCCCCTCGTCGACTGCACTCTGGCGGGTCGCCAACACCGCGGCGTAATCGCGCGGAAGCACCTTCACGAACTTGGCCGCGGTTTCGTCGAAGTTAGCGAGCAGCCGTTCGGCGAGCGTCGAATCGGTCTCCGCCCTGTGCCGCTCGAGCAGGTCGCGCACGATCTCGATATCCGCACTCCCAAGGGGAAGAAGCTCGAGTTCGCCCGACTCGAGCGAGTCGCGGTTGACACGATCCGAGCGCAGCTCGTACACGTATGCGGTTCCGCCCGACATCCCGGCGCCGAGGTTGCGACCTGTCCCGCCGAGGATGACTGCCAGCCCGCCCGTCATGTACTCGAGCGCGTGGTCGCCAACGCCTTCGACAACCGCGGTCGCCCCGGAGTTACGCACGAGGAAGCGCTCCCCCACGATCCCGCGGATGAACATGCTGCCCTGCGTCGCGCCATAGCCGATCACGTTGCCGGCAATGACGTTGTGCTCGGCGGGGAAGACGCTGGCACGGTCGGGGCGGACCACGATCTGGCCGCCGGAGAGCCCCTTGCCGACGTAGTCGTTCGAGTCTCCCTCGAGGCGCAGCGTGATACCACTCGGCAGGAATGCGCCGAACGACTGGCCGGCCGAACCCGTAAGGGTGATCTCGATGGACCCGGTGGGCAGGCCGTGTTCGCCGTGGCGAACCGTGACGTGGTGGCCGAGCATTGTGCCGACCGCGCGCTCGGTGTTGCGGATGGGCAGGGCGATCTCGACGCGACCACCGCGCTCGAGGGCATCCGAGCTGAGCTCGATGAGTCGGTTGTCGAAGTGCTTCTCGAGCTCGTGGTCCTGGGGGCGTGCGTTACTGCGCGGCTCGTCCTCGGCGAACGCCGGGCCGACAAGGATCGGAGAAAGGTCGAGCCCGCCCGCCTTCCAGTGTTCGATGGCGCCGTTCACGTCGAGCACCTCGTGGTGACCGATCGCCTCCTCGATACTGCGGAATCCGAGCTCGGCGAGGTACTCGCGCACCTCCTGGGCGATGAACTCGAAGAAATTCACGACGAACTCCGGCTTGCCCGTGAATCGGGCGCGCAGCTCGGGGTTCTGGGTGGCAACGCCGACCGGGCACGTGTCCAAGTGGCAAACGCGCATCATGACGCAGCCGGAGACCACGAGGGGCGCCGTTGCGAAGCCGAACTCCTCGGCCCCGAGCAGCGCGCCGACGATGACGTCGCGGCCGGTCTTCAGCTGGCCGTCGACCTGCACGACAACTCGGTCCCGCATGCCGTTGAGCATGAGGGTCTGCTGGGTCTCGGCCAGGCCGAGCTCCCACGGCGTTCCCGCGTGCTTGAGCGAGTTGACCGGGCTTGCGCCCGTCCCACCGTCGTGTCCGGACACGAGCACGACATCCGCCAGAGCCTTCGCAACACCGGCCGCGACCGCGCCGATGCCGGACTCGCTCACGAGCTTGACGTGCACGCGCGCGTTGGGGTTCGCCCGCTTCAGGTCGAAGATCAGCTGTTTCAGGTCTTCGATCGAGTAGATGTCGTGGTGCGGAGGCGGCGAGATCAGGCCGACACCGGCGGTCGCATGCCGGGTGCGCGCGATCCACGGGTAGACCTTGGTCGGCGGCAGTTGACCACCCTCACCGGGCTTTGCACCCTGCGCGAGCTTGATCTGGATGTCCTCGGCGTGCGTGAGGTACATGCTCGTGACGCCGAAGCGGCCGGATGCGACCTGCTTGATCGCGCTGCGACGCTCGGGGTCGAGCAGGCGGTCGAGATCCTCGCCACCTTCACCCGTGTTGGACTTGCCGCCTAGCCGGTTCATCGCGATGGCGAGCGTCTCGTGCGCTTCCTTGGAGATGGAGCCATAGCTCATCGCACCGGTCGAGAACCGCTTGACGATCGACTCGATGGGCTCGACCTCTTCGAGCGGCACCGGAGGGCGCTGACCGGTCGTGAACTTGAACATGCCGCGCAGCGTCATGAGGCTCTCGGCCTGCTCGTCGACCAGGCGCGTGTAGTCACGGAAGATGTCGTAGCGGCGGGTGCGCGTCGAGTGCTGCAGGCGGAATACGGTGTCCGGGTTGAACAGGTGCGGAGCACCGTCGCGGCGCCACTGGTACTCGCCTCCGGTCGCGAGCCGCTCATGCGCGGTGATCGCACCGTCGATGGGGTACGCGCTCGAGTGGCGGGCGAGGTTCTCGGCCGCGATCACATCGATGCCGACCCCGCCGAGCTTGCTCGTGGTGCCGGTGAAGTACTGGTCGATGAACTCCTGGCTCAGTCCGATCGCCTCGAAGGCCTGTGCCCCCGCGTACGACGAGACCGTGGAGATGCCCATCTTGGACATGATCTTGAGCACACCCTTGCCGAGCCCCTTGATGACGTTCTTCACGGCCTTCTCGGGCGTCACACCCGTGATCATGCCGCTGCGTACGAGGTCCTCGCACGTCTCCATGGCGAGATACGGGTTCACGGCGGATGCCCCGTAACCGATCAGGGTCGCGACGTGGTGAACCTCGCGCACGTCGCCAGCCTCGACGATCAGGCCGACCCGCATCCGGTTCTCGGTGCGGATGAGATGGTGGTGCACTCCGGCGAGCATGAGCAGGGACGGCACGGGTGCCAGGTCCTTGTTCGAGTCGCGGTCGCTCAGCACGATGAACTGCGCACCGGCTTCGATCGCGGCGTCGACTTCATCGCACATCTCGGCGATGCGCGCCTCCATGGCGTTCGGGCCGGCATCGGCGCGATAGAGGCCCTTGATCGTCGTCGTCAGGCGGCTTCCGGCGTGCTTGTCGATGTGCTGGATCTTGGCCAGTTCGTCGTTGTCGATCACAGGGAAGTCGAGGACAACCTGCCTCGCGTGCTCTGGGCCGGCGGAGAGCAGGTTGCGCTCCGGACCCAGACCGAGCTTGAGGGAGGTGACGACCTCCTCACGGATCGAGTCGAGCGGCGGGTTGGTGACCTGCGCGAACTGCTGCGTGAAGTAATCGAAGATGAGGCGCGGACGCTCGGAGAGCACCGCCACCGGAGTGTCTGATCCCATTGCGCCGAGAGGCTCAGCGCCCGTACGCGCCATGGGCGTGAGGATGACGCGTACCTCTTCTTCGGTGTATCCGAAGGTGCGCTGGCGACGGGTGACCGAGGCGGGGGTGTGCACGATGTGCTCGCGCTCCGGAAGGTCCTTGAGGTTGATCCGACCGGCATCCAGCCACTCGCCCCACGGCTCGCTGCCGGCGAGCTCCGCCTTGATCTCGTCGTCCTCGATCAGGCGACCCTCGACCGTGTCGACGAGGAACATCTTGCCTGGGCGCAGGCGTCCCTTGCGCACAACACGACTCGGTTCGACGTCGATGACGCCGATCTCGCTCGCGAGCACGACGAGCCCGTCGTCGGTGACCAGGTAGCGCCCAGGGCGCAGGCCATTGCGGTCAAGTGTCGCTCCGACGAGCGAACCATCCGTGAAGACGATCGCGGCAGGACCGTCCCACGGCTCCATGAGCATCGAGTGGTACTCGTAGAAGTCGCGGCGCGCTGGGTCGATCTCGACCTGGTTCTCCCAGGCTTCCGGCACCATCATCATGACCGCGTGCGGGAGCGAACGACCGGAGAGAGACAGCAGCTCGACGACCTCGTCGAAGGACGCGGAGTCGCTTGCGCCTGGCGTCACGATCGGCGAGACCTTGGAGAGATCTCCGAGCAGCTCGCTCTCGAGCTGGGACTGGCGTGCGCGCATCCAGTTGCGGTTGCCCTGCACCGTGTTGATCTCGCCGTTGTGCGCGATCATGCGGAACGGCTGCGCGAGCGGCCAGGAGGGGAAGGTGTTGGTCGAGTAGCGCGAGTGCACGAGCGCGAGCTTGGAGGCGAAGCGCGGGTCGGAGAGGTCAGGGTAGAACGGCTCGAGCTGCAGCGTCGTGACCATGCCCTTATAGACCAGTGTCCTGGCGGAGAGCGAGGCGAAGTACACCTCGAGTTCACGCTCGACGCGCTTGCGCAGGATGAACGTCTGGCGGTCGAGCAGGATGCCGCCGACGAGCGCCCCTGACTCGCCCGTGCGCGTGCTCTTGACGAAGAGCTGCTCGATCGCGGGCATCGCGTTCCTCGCGAGCGATCCGATTTCGCCTGGCCGCACGGGGACCTCACGCCAGCCGATCAGGGAGAGTTCTTCCTCTGCGACGATCGCCTCGATGGCGGCCTTCACCTTCGCGCGCTCACCTGGCTCAGGCGGCAGGAACGCGTTGCCGACCGCGTAACGGCCGACGGTCGGAAGCTCGAAACCGGAGACCGCCCGCAGGAACGCGTCCGGGATCTGCGTGATGATGCCAGCGCCGTCACCTGTACCGGCGTCGGAGCCGACGGCACCACGGTGCTCGAGGTTCCGAAGCGCGTTGAGCGCCGTATCGATGATGTCGTGGCCGGCCGTGCCGCGCAGGGTCGCGACCATGGCCAGACCACAGGCATCACGCTCGTCGGCAGGGTTGTAGAGCCCCTGCTGGGCGGGCACCGCGCTGAAGCGGGAGAATGCGGGGGTAGACGCCATCACGACTGTCCTCACGAAGTATTAACCGAGGTGGGACGACGTCGGCCCGTGGACAAGGGAAGGGATCCGCGACCCGGTTAGACGGATGCGGCGAGATGGAATGCTTTCGGGATTGCCTGGGCTTAAGACTTCGAGCCGACAGGGCTTGTGGCCGTGGCTACGCCCGATTCGATTGGCTCCGGGGCATCCTTACCCTGAGTCTCTTCATCCAAATCGGTGTCGTCAGAGTCTACCTCAGCATCAGGCCTCCGCCATTCGCGGCCCGGGCGGTACACGCTGGGCTCCTGACCGGGGTGGCGGCGCCTCTGCACGGCGATGATCACGATGCCGACGATCACCGCGCCGAACGCGGCCCAGACGTTGCTCGGGATGCCCAGGAACGAGAATTCGCTGGGGTCGATGCGGATCGATTCGAGGTAGGAGCGACCGATGCCGTACCAGATGAGGTAGAGGCCAAACGTCTTGCCCCAGCGCAGGTGGAACCTGCGCTCGAACAGGATGATGACGACGATGCCGATGCAGTTCCAGATGATCTCGTACAGGAAGAGCGGCTGGAACAGCGTGCCTGCTGGCAGACCGACCGGGAACGCAGGGTTGGTCTGCTCGATCTGGAGGCCCCACGGCAGATTGGTCGGCAGGCCGAAGAGCTCGTGGTTGAAGTAGTTGCCGAGGCGGCCCATGGACTGCGCGAGCAGCATGCCAGGCGCGAGCGCGTCGGCAAACGACCAGAAGCGGATCCCGGACATGCGGCACCCGATATACGCACCGACGGCGCCGCCGAGCAGCGAACCGAAGAGCGCGTTGCCGCCATCCCAGATGGCGAACGTATTCCACAGGTTTGCACCGGGGTAGAAGTAATCGGTGGGGTGGGTGAGCACGTGGTAGATACGAGCGCCCACGATGCCGAGCGGCACCGCCCACAGGATGATGTCGAGTACGACGCCCGGCTCGCCGCCGCGCTTGCTCAGGCGGCGTGATGTCCAGATGGTCGCGGCGATGATGCCGGCGAGAATGCACAGCGCGTAGGTGTGGATCACGAACGGCCCGAGCGTGAAGCTGGCCAGGGAAGGGTCAGGGCTCGGAATGCTCGAATGCCACATGCTCAACATCGCAAACACCCGATGACTCACCTTTCGTAACGCAATTCAGACGACGAACCGACCGCAGCGGTCGCCTCGGCCACCATAGTCTATTTCGTTCGCCGGGTGCCCTCGGCCAGTGCGGCCGCAGCGTCTGCAACGCCGCTGACACCGCCGTCGGCCAGGGCCTTGACGAGTGCGGAGCCCACGATGGCGCCATCCGCGTATTCGAGCACCTCGGCGACCTGCTCGGCTGTCGAGATCCCGAGGCCGACGCACGTGCTCGTGGCACCCGCTTCGCGCAATCGCCGGACGAGCGTGCGCGCGGCGGCGTCGACATCGGCGCGAGCACCGGTGATACCCATGGTCGACACGGCGTAGACGAAGCCGCGACTGGCTTCCACGGCTTGGCGCAGGCGCTCGTCGGTTGATGTCGGTGCGGCAAGGAAGATCCGGTCGAGGCCGGTGCGCTCCGACGCAGCGAGCCACTCGGCTGCCTCGTCCGGGATGAGATCTGGCGTGATCAGTCCGGCGCCACCCGCGGAAACGAGGTCGTCTGCGAAGCGCTCCACCCCGTACTGCATGACCGGGTTCCAGTAGGTCATGAGCACGACGGGCACGTTGGTCCGCTCGGCGATCGCACGCACCGCAGTGAAGCCGTCACGGAGGCGGAAGCCGGCCGCGAGAGCGACCTGGGTGGCGTGCTGGATGACCGGGCCGTCCATGACCGGATCCGAGTACGGCAGGCCGAGCTCGATCACGTCGACGCCGTTGTCGGCGAGGGCGACGGCCGCATCGATGCTCGTCTGCAGGTCCGGGAAGCCAGCGGGCAGGTAGCCGACGAGTGCCCCGGCACCCGATGTCTTCGTCACCGCGATGGCAGCTTCGACCCGGCTCGCCGTGGTGGCGGAGTGGTTTGGATTCACGATTGCACCGCGCCCTCATCGATCAGGTGGAAATAGCGACCGGCGGTCTCCATGTCTTTGTCACCACGACCACTCAGGTTCACCAGGATCACGGCTTCCGGCCCGAGCTCCTTGCCGAGTTCGAGCGCGCCCGCGAGTGCGTGCGACGACTCGATCGCCGGGATGATGCCCTCGGTGCGACTGAGCAGGCGGAACGCGTCCATTGCCTGGGCGTCCGTGATCGGCCGGTAGCTCGCGCGGCCGATGCTCGCGAGCCACGCGTGCTCCGGCCCAACACCCGGATAGTCGAGCCCGGCGGAGATCGAATGCGACTCTATCGTCTGGCCGTCTTCGTCCTGAAGGAGCATGCTCCGGGCGCCATGCAGCACGCCGGGGCGGCCCTTGGTAATGGTCGCTGCGTGTCGTGGCGTGTCTGCGCCATCCCCGGCGGCCTCGAAGCCGTACAGGCCGACCGTGGCGTCGTCGAGGAAGGCGTGGAAGATCCCGATGGCGTTCGACCCGCCGCCGACGCATGCCGCGACGGCGTCCGGCAGCTTGCCCGTGAGCTCGAGCACCTGCTCCCTGGCCTCATCGCCGATGATCTTCTGCAGGTCACGGACCATCGAGGGGAACGGATGTGGTCCCGCGACGGTCCCGAAGATGTAGTTCGTCGACTCGACGTTCGTGACCCAGTCGCGCATGGCCTCGTTGATGGCATCCTTGAGCGTGCGTGACCCGGTCTTGACCGGGACGACCTCAGCCCCGAGGAGGCGCATGCGGGCGACGTTGAGCGCCTGGCGTTCGGTGTCGACCTCGCCCATGTAGATGACGCATTCCATGCCGAAGAGCGCGGCAGCCGTCGCCGTCGCTACGCCGTGCTGGCCGGCACCTGTCTCCGCGATGATGCGCGTCTTGCCGATGCGCTTGGTCAGGATGGCCTGGCCGAGCACGTTGTTGATCTTGTGCGAGCCCGTGTGGTTGAGATCCTCGCGCTTGAGGATGATGCGGGCGCCGCCCGCGTGTTCGGCGAACCTGGGCACCTCGGTGATGAGCGACGGGCGCCCGATGTAGCTCCGATTGAGTTCGTCGAGCTCGGCGCGGAACTCCGGGTCGGCCTTGGCGAGCTCCCAGGCCTCGGTGAGCTCGTCGAGTGCTGCGATGAGCGACTCGGGCACGAACCGCCCGCCGAAGTCGCCGAAGTATGGGCCCGTTTCAGCGCGGAGAGACATCTAAACCACCAGGAATTCTTGAAGGGTAGCGACGGGGTCGCTCGTGACGAGCGCCTCCCCGACGAGGACAACATCCGCACCGCCTGCGCGGTAATGCGCGACATCCGCGGCTGTCGTGACGGCGGACTCGGCAACCCGGATGACACCGGACGGGATTCGGTCGGCCAACTCGCCGAACAGGTCGCGGTCGAGCTCGAACGTCGTCAAGTTGCGTGCATTGACGCCGACGAGGCTCGCGCCGATGTCGAGTGCACGGCTGAGCTCGTCGGCCGAGTGCGTCTCGACCAGCGTCGCCATGCCGAGGGACGTGCTGAGGTCGTAGAGCGATGCCAGGGTGGGCTGGTCGAGTGCAGCGACGATGAGGAGGACGATGTCCGCGCCAGCGGCGCGCGCCTCGAACACCTGGTACGGCTCCGCGATGAAGTCCTTGCGAAGAACGGGCACCGTGACGGCCGCCCGGACGGCTTCGAGGTCGGCGAGCGACCCACTGAACTTGCGTTGCTCGGTGAGCACGCTGATCGCGCTCGCTCCGCCGGTTTGATACGAAACGGCGAGGCCCGCTGGGTCCGCGATCTCGGCCAGGACACCGCGCGAGGGGCTCGAGCGCTTCACCTCGGCGATGATCTTGACCCGCTCGGCCGGCTTGAGGGCGTCGAGGGCGTCGAGTGCAGCGGGGGCAGCGTGTGCAGCAGCCTCGACAACGGAGAACGAGCGTTCGGCCTCACGCGTGTGCGCGTCAGCGACAGCCCCGGCAACGAGGTCGGAGAGCACGCCTCTAGTGTTCTCTCGGAGTGTACTTGGAGCCGTTGACGCCGTAACCGGCCCTGGCCAGCACCCACCCTGAGACGAGGCCGAGCAGGAGCAGGACAGCGGATGCCCACACGATCCAGGGGATGTCGAGGCAGAACGCGACGGTTCCGATCGTCACGGCGACGAGCATGACGATGACAGCCGTCCAGGCTGCGGGCGAATGACCGTGACCGAGCTCTGTGGACTCCGTGCTCATACTTCTCCTGCGGGTTTGGGTGCCGATGGGTCTGGCCTAGTCTACCGAAGCGGGCGTAGCCGGAGTGCACCTCGCTTAGCGGGTGGGATCCTCGCCGCGGGTCAATTCATCCCAGTTATCGATCGCGGCATCGCGTGAGGCTGGGCCGTTCTGGGTGGTCGTGCCGGGCTGGTTCAGTTCTTCCGCGAGATCAGCGGCCGAGGCATCCGCCGGTTCGAACCTGACCGCCTGGTAGCGCCGCGACGTGCCCGGCCAGGCGCGCGAGGTCACGAGGACGGCGATCCCGGCGAGCGCGAGGATGACGCCGCCGACGATGGCGATCCACGGCCACGCCGAGGAATCGATGCCGGCGACCAGGTGCTTGACGGATGTGTTGCCCGAAACGCCCGTGACGGTCGTGACAGCAGGGGTCCCCGCTCGCTCCGGTGCGCCGACAGCCAGCCCGGCCGAGAGGAGGATGCAGGCGCCGAGCAGGGTGCCGAGCACACCGAGAACCACGCGCACGACGGGGCCGGCGATCGCGAGAGCGGCGACGAGCGCGAGGCCCGCGAGCGACAGCGCGGTGAGGGCTGGTGCGGCCACGGAGCCCTGGACGGTCACGGGCGCCGAGTGGTTCGCCGCTGAGGTGAGGTGCAGGCTGTACCAGACCTGGGTCGAGGCGATGAGCGCGAGAATGCTCCCCACCACGATCGAGAGCATCAGGATGAGCTTGACTCTGCGGCCCCGGTCCATCGCTAAAGCACCCGCGTCATGGCGTTGGCGACGGCGACGGCCCGCAAGGGGGCAGCAGCCTTGTTCTGTGACTCCTGGAACTCGCTGGCCGGGTCGGAATCGGCGACGAGGCCGCCGCCCGCCTGAACGCGCGCGACGCCATCCATGATGGTCGCTGTACGAATGGCGATCGCCAGGTCGGCGTCACCGGCGAAGCCGAAGTAGCCGACCACGCCACCGTACACGCCGCGCTGGGCGGGCTCGAGCTCGTCGATGATCGCGAGGGCGCGCGGCTTGGGTGCCCCGGAGAGGGTGCCGGCCGGGAAAGTCGCGCGGAAGACGTCGATCGCGGTCGTGCCGGGGAGCAGGTCACCCTCGACCGAGGAGACGATGTGCATGATGTGGCTGAACCGCTCGATCCGCATGAACTCGGTGACCTCGACCGAGCCCGCCGCGCACACCTTGAGCAGGTCGTTGCGTGCGAGATCGACGAGCATGAGGTGTTCCGCGCGTTCCTTGTCGTCGGCGAGCAGGATCGCCGCGAGCTCGTTGTCCTCCTCCGGCGTTCCGCCCCGCGGCTTGGATCCCGCGATCGGATGCGTGAACGCGCGGCCGTTCTGCACCTTGACGAGCGCCTCCGGCGAGGATCCGACGATCGTGTACGCGCCGCCATCCGGGCGATCGAGATTGAGGAGGTACATGTACGGGCTCGGATTGAGGCTGCGGAGCACACGGTAGACGTCGATCGGATGCGCAGCGCACTCCAGCTCGAAGCGCTGCGAGATGACGACCTGGAACACGTCGCCATCCCTGATGTGCTGCTTGGCCGCGACGACGGCATCGAGGAAGTCGGAGCGCTCTGTTCGCGAGACGGGGTTCGCGGGCGTCGAGAGGTCGACCTCGGCGAGCCATGCCTCGGCCGGTTGGGCGAGGCGCTGCTGCATCGTGTCGAGACGGCGCTGGGCGGACGCCCACATCGCGTCGGCATCGTCGACACCGTCATTGAGCACGTTGGCGATGAGCTGTACGGTGCCGAACTTGTGGTCGATCACGACGAGATCGGCGGCGAAGCACAGGGCCTGGCCTGGAACCGAATAGTCGGCGGGCGGCTGGTTGGGCAGGCGTTCGATCTGCCGGATCGCCTCCCAGCCGATGAATCCGACGAGTCCGCCCGTGAGCGGCGGATGCCCGTCCACGCGCGGCGTCTGCCAGCGCTCGTAGAGGTGCGCGAGGGCCTCGAGCGGGGCGAGGTCCTGATCGGGGCCGAGCGCGCGCTCACGGTCAACGCCATAGTCGAGCCAGCGAACCTCGTCGGCTTCTTGCGTGAGCACACCGAACGAGGACACGCCGACGAAGGAGAACCGGGACCAGATGCCACCCTGCTCGGCGGACTCGAGGAGGAAGGTACCGGGCTTGCCCGCAGCGAGCTTGCGGTAGATGCCCACCGGTGTCTCGCCATCGGCGAAGAGTTCGCGGATCACGGGAATGACCCGATGGGCCGCGGCCAGCGCGGCGAAATCGGCCGGCGTGGTCGATCCGGGGGCGGGGCTCATCGCTTGCGACTCCTGGGTTGGGCGCGTCAGGACGCGGTTGGACTGATTCCGGAAACCGGAGAGAGCTGGTCACCGTCGAAGCACGTGCGCGTGCCCGTGTGGCAGGCGACGCCGATCTGGTCGACCTTCACCAAAAGCGTATCGCCATCGCAATCGAGGGCGGCGCTGTGCACATACTGCACGTTGCCCGATGTGTCGCCCTTGCGCCAGTATTCCTGGCGCGACCGCGACCAGAACGTCACGCGGCCCTCGGTCATGCTGCGGCGGAATGCCTCGGCGTTCATCCAGCCGAGCATGAGCACCTCACCGGTGTCCCACTGCTGGATGACCGCTGGCACGAGACCGTCGCCGTTGAATGCGATTCGCTCGAGTACTTCTTCCGCGCTCATGCGCGTACCTCCAGTCCTGCTGCGGCGAGTTCGTGCTTGACCTCGCCGATCGTGATCTCGCCCGAGTGGAAGACGCTCGCGGCCAGTACCGCATCCGCGCCCGCCGTGATCGCCGGAGCGAAGTCCGCGACTCGGCCTGCGCCGCCGGATGCGATGACGGGCACGCTGCTCACCGAGCGCATGAGCGTGATGAGTTCGGTGTCGAAGCCCTGCTTGGTTCCGTCTGCGTCAATCGAGTTGACGAGGAGTTCGCCCGCGCCGAGTTCGATCGCCCGCGCGGCCCACTCGAGGGCATCCAGTGTCGTCTCGGTGCGGCCGCCATGAGTGGTCACGACGAAGCCGGATGCCGTCATCTGCGCACGCTTGACGTCGAGTGAGAGGACGAGCACCTGCGCGCCGAACCGGTCGGCGATCTCGGCGACGAGCTCCGGCCTCGCGATCGCCGCGCTGTTGACACCCACTTTGTCGGCTCCGTAGCCGAGGAGCCTCGCGACGTCCTCTGTGCTGCGCACTCCCCCGCCGACCGTGAGCGGGATGAAGACCTGCTCGGCCGTCGCCTGCACGACGTCGTAGGTCGTCGAGCGGTTGTCGATGGTGGCGGTGACGTCGAGGAAGGTGAGTTCGTCAGCACCCTGCTCGTAATAGGAACGCGCCAATGCGACCGGATCCCCCGCATCGCGGAGATTCTGGAAGTTCACGCCCTTGACGACGCGGCCGTTCGCCACATCGAGGCACGGAATGACCCTGACCGCGACGGACACGGTCAGATCCGCGCCGCGTGGATCGGGCTGACGAGGATCGCGCGCGCGCCGAGCTCGTAGAGCTTGTCCATGACCAGGTTGGTGTCTGCGCGTGGGACCATGACCCGAACGGCGACCCAGTCGGTGTCACGGAGCGGCGACACCGTCGGCGATTCCAGCCCTGGCGTGATCGCGGATGCCGCCTCGAGCAGTGCGAGCGGGAGGTCGTAGTCCATCAGCACGTACTGGCGCGCAACGAGCACGCCCTGCAGTCGTCGCTGCAGCGTGGTGATGCCAGGGAGATCGGATGTCGCGCTGATCAGCACGGCGGCCGACTCCAGAATGACGGGACCGAAGATCTCGAGGCCCTGGGCGCGCAGGGTCGAACCGGTCGAGACGACGTCGGCGACGGCATCCGCAACCCCGAGGCGCACGGCGGACTCGACGGCGCCGTCCAGGCGCACGAGTTCGGCACTGACGCCCGCCCTGGCCAGGAAGTCTCCGACCAGCCCGGGGTAGCTCGTGGCCACCCTGACCCCGGCGAGTTCCTCCAGCGAGCTGAAGTGCCCCTTCGCGCCGGCGAAGCGGAAGGTCGACTCGCCGAAGTCGAGGCTCGCGATCTCGACGGCGCTCGAGCCGGAGTCAAGCAGCAGGTCTCGTCCCGTGATGCCGACGTCGAGCGCGCCTGAGCCGACGTAGGTCGCGATGTCCCGCGGACGCAGGTAGAAGAACTCGACATCGTTGCGCGGGTCGGCGGCGTTGAGGGCGCGGGGGTCCCTGCGACCGGCGTACCCGGCCTCCGAAAGCATTTCGGCCGCTGTCTCCGACAGGGAGCCCTTGTTGGGCACGGCAATTCTCAGCATGATGTGTCTCTCAGGTCGTGTGGGGTTGTCGCAAGATAGAGATCACAGATGTCGGTAGACATCCGTGGGCGTCAACCCCTTCGCGACCATGAGCACCTGCAGGTGGTAGAGCAACTGCGAGATCTCTTCGGCCGTCTCGACGTCCGACTGGTATTCGGCGGCCATCCATACTTCTGCGGCCTCTTCGACGATCTTCTTGCCGATCGCGTGCACGCCGGCGTCGAGCTCCGCGACCGTTCCGGAGTCCTCGGGGCGCGTGACGGCCTTGTCGCTCAATTCAGCGAACAGCTGGTCGAAGGTTTTCACGTCTCAAGCGTACCGGGCGTGCGGTCAGTGGATGTGCCGGGAGGCCGTCTCGCGCAAGAGCTCGATCTGGGCGGCCGGGTCATCGGCCTTGAACACGCTCGAACCGGCCACGAACGTGTTTGCGCCGGCCTCCGCCGCGGTCACGATGGTCTCTTCGGTGATGCCACCGTCGACCTG
Source organism: Microbacteriaceae bacterium (assembly GCA_030841285.1). Classification (GTDB taxonomy): domain Bacteria; phylum Actinomycetota; class Actinomycetes; order Actinomycetales; family Microbacteriaceae; genus JAUZGC01. Next base: position 31,684 of record JAVECW010000055.1, on the reverse strand, counting down.
CAGCCAGACGTCGAGGCCGGATGCCTTCACTGCCTCGTGCAGGCGGTTCAGCTTGGGCATCGTCTCTGTGATGAACGATTGCCCGCCGAATCCCGGCTCGACGGTCATGACGAGGACCTGGTCGAACTCGGGAAGCAGGTCGAGATACGGCTCGACGCCGGTACCCGGCTTCAGCGCGATCCCGGCGCGGGCGCCCATCGAACGCAGCCTGCGGGCGAGCGTGACCGGCTCGCCGGCCGCCTCGGCGTGGAAGGTCACGGAGTATGCACCGAGCTCCGCGTACGCCGGCGCCCAGCGATCAGGGTCGCTGATCATGAGGTGCACGTCGAGCGGGACGGGCGAGACCGCCTGGATGCGTTCGACCATCTGCGGGCCGAACGTCAGGTTGGGCACGAAATGGTTGTCCATGACGTCGACATGCACGAGATCGGCTGTCGCGATTCGCCCCAGATCCCGCTCCATGTTGACGAAGTCGGCGGCGAGAATGCTCGGATTGATCCTGGCGGGCATGTTCACCAGCCTAGCGATGCGCTCAGGCGGTCTTGGTCACGAGGGCGATGCGCTCAGGCGGTCTTGGTCACGAGGGCGATGAACATGGCGTCCGTGCCATGTCTGTGTGGCCAGAGCTGCACCTGGGTCGGGTCGCCCGCGAGATCCAGGGGGTTCTCGCTCACTCCCTGGAGAACGGATGCCGTTTCGAGCGGCGCGAGAACGTTCGGCCAGCGCTTGAGCGCATCCTGCACCGCGAGGCGGGACTCGGCGAGGTGCGGTGAGCACGTTACGTACGCGAGGATGCCGCCCGGCTTGAGCGCACGCACGGCAGCATCGAAAAGCGAGGCTTGCAGTGTGTTCAGCTCGGCGACATCACGCGGCACCTTGCGCCACCGCGCCTCCGGGCGGCGGCGCAACGCACCGAGCCCGGTGCACGGGGCGTCGAGCAGGATGCGGTCGAAGCTCCCGGCCTGGTCGTCGTCGATGCTCGTGCCGTCTCGCTGCCACACGTCGACAGTGCCGGGGACGCCCGCGAGCGCTCGTCGAACGAGCTCCGCGCGCGCGGGAACCACCTCGTTGGCAACGAGGGTTGCGCCTCCGAGTCGTGCCTCCGCCGCGAGCAAGGCGGCCTTGCCTCCTGGCCCCGCGCACAGGTCGAGCCAACGCTCGCCAGGTGTGACCGCTCGCGCCCGACTGAGAGCGAGCGCCGCGAGCTGCGAGCCTTCATCCTGCACCCGAAGCGTTCCGTGATGCTTCTCCACCAGACGCTGCGGGTCCCCGCCGCCCAGCACGAAGCCAGCCGGCGAGTAGCGGTTGAGCTCGGAGCCCTCGGGGGTTTCGGCGAGGCCGGGCAGCGCGATCAGGTTGACGCGGGGTGCGGCGTTGTCGGCCCGCAGCAGCGCTTCGAGCTCGGACTGGCGACCTTCGGCGGCGAGGGCCTGGCGGAACGCGCGAACGATCCACACGGGATGCGAGAAGGTCGCGGCGAGTTTGTCGTCGTCGCCCACGGCATCAGCGAGCACACGGTCCTGCCACTCGGCCGCCGTGTGACGCGTGATCTCACGCAGCACCCCGTTGCAGAACCCTGTGGCCGAGCGTGAGCCAACGGTGCGGGCGAGTGCGACAGACTCGTTGACGGCCGCGTGCGGTGCAACACGCGTCGAGAGAAGCTGGTGCGTACCGAGCCGAAGGACATCGAGGATGGGCGCGTCGATGGCATCGACGGCACGCCCAGAGGCGAGGGCGATCACGCGGTCGTAATAGCCCTGCATCCGCAGTGTTCCGTAGGTGAGCTCAGTGGCCAGGCCGGCATCCGCGGTCGAGAGCTTCGCTCTGGAGATGCGGGTGGGCAGCAGGAGGTTCGCGTAGGCATCCGATTCGCGCACCGCGGCGATCACGTCGAATGCGATGCGGCGCGATTCCTGCACGTGGTTGGAGTGCGCGGTGTGGCCGCCGTTCCCGCCGCGTGGGGAACGCGCCGTGTCAGCGGAGCGCGCGTTCACCCGGCCACCAGCCCGTTCGTCGTCGGCAGGCCACGCCACCAATCCGCCGCGGGCATCGCGCGTTTGCCCGCCGGCTGCACGGTCACGAGCTCGAGCGGATGCGTCGCGGTACCGACCAGGACGCGGGCGCCGTCCAGGGCGAGTCGCCCGGGTTCGAGCGGTGCGGCATCCGCTGCGAGCGCCGCCTCGTGCAGCTTGAGCCGTGCGTCGCCGACGACGGTGAAGGCGCCGGGCTCTGGCGTGACGCCGCGCAGGCGGTTGTATGCGGTCTCGGCGGGGGCGGAGAAGTCGATCCGCGCATCCTCGAGTGTGAGCTTGGGCGCGAGGGTGACCGTGCCGCGCTGGGGAACGGCGGTGGCGTCGCCGGCTGCGAGCCGGTCGACCACGGATGCGAGCAGCTCGGCGCCACTCCCCGCGAGGGCGTCGAGTACGTCTGCTGCGGTTTCGTCTGCGCCGATCGGGCGGGTGAGCTCACCGAATACGTCACCTGCGTCGAGCTTGGCAACCAACTGGAAGACCGCCGCGCCGGTCTCCGCGTCGCCCGCGATGATCGCCCGCTGGACGGGCGCAGCACCGCGCCAACGCGGCAACAGGGAGAAATGCAGGTTGATCCAGCCGAGGCGCGGCGTGGAGAGCAGCGGTTCACGCACGAGTCCGCCGTATGCGACGATGACGCCCAGGTCGGGCGCGAGCGCGGCGATGCGCGCTGTCGCGTCTTCGTCGAGCCGGTTGGCCCTGATCGTCGGGAGGTCGCTGGCCACGGCGAACGCGGCAACAGGCGATGGAGTGAGCACGCGCTTTCGCCCGAGTTCGGCATCGCGGCGCGTGATGACGGCGGCGATCTCGTGCTCGCCATCCGTGAGCCGCGCAAGACTCGGCACGGCAACGGACGGTGTACCGGCGAAAACGAGCCTCATGAGCTCAACACCGGGGGTCTTGCGGTCATCAGAGGATCTCCGGGTCATCGAAACGTACTTTGAGTGTAGGTGCAGCGCGGTAGCCGCCCTTGCCTGCCGGCACTCGCCGCCTGCTCGTCGCATTGCGGATGACGGCGGCGCGAAGGCTCTCGGCGACGGCTCCGGCGTGCGCGTAGTCGAAACGCAGGATCGTGCGCACCACCCCGTCGGGCAGCGGAGCGGGGCCGAGTGCGTCCACGAGGCTCCCCTGCGGGACGTCGGCGACAGCGGCAGCAACGGCCTCGGTTGCCCCGGTCACGGAGGCGAGCCGCACGGCGGGGGGAAAGCGCAGCTCCCTGCGGTCGGCGAGTTCTCGACTCGCGTATGCGGCGTGTTGCCACGTCGCGAGCGTCTGGGCGAGCGATCCGCTCACTCCGACGAGCATGGTCGGCGCACCCGGGGCGGCGAGAACCGCCGCGTTCGACCACCAGCGCAGGCAGTCGTCTGCCACCCGCAGGGTCTCCCTGGCAAGCATCCGCTCACCATCGAGCAGGAGGATCGCACGATACCCACCCGCAGCGACCGGCTCAGCACCCCGCGTTGCGATGACCAGGGCAGGTTCGGCGGCCACAGCGAGGAGAGGATGCTCGCCATCGGCGACGACAACGCGCACGCCGGGGAACGCACGGCCCAGTTCCTCGGCCGTGCGCCCAGCGCCGATGCTCACGAGCCTGAATTGCGTGTGCTCGCAGTTGTCGCACACCCAGTCTGCAGCGATGGCGCCGCACCAGCCGCAGGTGGGCGTTGCCGTCGCCGTCGCCAGGCCGAGTGGGCCTTCGCAGCGATTGCACCGCGCCGCCTGCTTGCAGTTCTGGCAGGCCAGCACGGGTGCGTAGCCCGGCCGCGCGACCTGAACGAGGACTGGTCCGTTCTCGAGCGCCGCCTTGGCCTCGCGCCAGGCCGTCGAAGGGATGCGGGCCGCCTGGGCGAAGCCGCTCGTCGGCGCCTGCTGGGCGGTCGGGATGATGCGCGGCACGATCGCCCGCGCCGGCGCGACGTCGTGGACCCAGCCGAGTTCGACCAGTCGCTGCACCTCGAGGCTGCGCGTGTGGCCGGCGAAGATGAGCGCGGCGCCCTGCTGCTCCTGGCGCACGAGAGCGGCATCCCTGGCATGCACGTACGGGCTGAGCGGTTCAGAGTGCAGCGGATCGCCGTCGTCCCACAGCCCGATGAGTCCGAGGTTCTCGGCAGGGGCGTAGATCGCAGACCGGTTGCCCAGCACGATACGAGGTGCGCTCAGGCACTCGAGGAAGGCGCCGTAGCGTTCTGGATTCGACTGGCGGGCGTCCACCCTGGCAACGGCGTGCGCGGGCGCGAACACCGCCAGCGCAGCGGCGAGCTGGTCCTGGTCGCGGTAATCCGGCACCACGAGGATGGCGGTGCGAGCACTCGCCCAGCACCTCGCGGCCGCCTGCGCGAGGGTGATGGCCCACTCGCCTACCCACGCTCCGCCTGGCAGCTCGGCCAGGCGTGGGATCGCCTGCAGCGCGAGCCGCTCGCCGGCCTCGATAGCCGCCTCGATGCGGCCATCCCGATACCCGCGGATCGCGGCGGGCTCGAACCCGTCGGCCGACTCCCCCGAGTCCCCGCTCGCGGCATCCGTCGCCCCGCTCGGCACCACGCCGCGCGCGGCGAGCCAGGCCTTCTCCACGCGCACCGCACGAGGCGGAACGGCAAGGCGCACGACGTCGTTCGCCGTGCCTGCGCTGCGGTCGGAGACACGGCGCGCGAGCGCCCACACCTCCGGCGCCAACACGGGCACCGGTGAGGTGACCGCATCGACGTCGCTCAGCACGCCTTCGTAGTCGTCGCCCTCAGCGAATTCGATGAGGTAGCCGTCGGCGATCCGCCCGGCGGAGCGGAGCGGCACCTTGACCCGCACCCCGGGGTGCGCATCCTCGAGCAGCGCTTCGGGAACCCTGTAGTCGAAGAGATGGTCGAGCTGCGGAAGCGCGGAGTCGAGCAGCACGCGCGCAACCCGGCCCCCTGCATTCACGGCTAGATGCCTGCTGCGGAGCGCAGATCCTCGACCTTGTCGACGCGTTCCCAGGTGAAGTCGGGAAGCTCACGACCGAAGTGGCCGTATGTCGCCGTCTGGGCGTAGATCGGCCGCAGCAGGTCGAGCTCGGAGATGATCGCGGCGGGCCGCAGGTCGAAGACCTCACGGATTGCGGCGATGATGCGCTCGTCGGGGATCGTGCCGGTGCCGAACGTCTCGACGTACAGGCCGACGGGCGCGGCCTTGCCGATCGCGTACGCAACCTGCACCTCGAGGCGCTCCGCGAAGCCGGCGGCAACGGCATTCTTGGCGACCCAGCGCATGGCATACGCTGCGGAGCGGTCGACCTTCGACGGGTCCTTGCCGCTGAAAGCCCCTCCGCCGTGGCGGCTTGCCCCACCGTAGGTATCGACGATGATCTTGCGGCCGGTGAGCCCGGCGTCGCCCATCGGGCCACCGATCTCGAAGCGCCCGGTCGGGTTGATGAGGGTGCGAACACGGGAGGCGTCGAGGCCGCTGCTGTGCAGCACGGGAACGATGACTTCTTCGATGACCTCGGCCTGGAGCGTCTCCAGGTCTACGGCGGGCGAGTGCTGGGTCGACAGCACGACGGTCTCCACCGAGCGCGGCACGATCCCGTCGTATCCCACGGTGACCTGGGTCTTGCCGTCAGGGCGGAGGTAGTCGAGGACGCCCGTCTTCCTGACCTCGGCCAGGCGCTCGGACAGGCGGTGGGCGAGCCAGATCGGGAGCGGCATGAGCTGGGGCGTCTCGGTCGTCGCGTAGCCGAACATGATGCCCTGGTCGCCCGCACCCTGCCGATCGAGGGCATCAGAACTCTGCTCCGCCCGTGTCTCTAGCGCGTTGTTCACGCCCTGCGCGATGTCGGGCGACTGGGAGCCGATCGACACGGAAACGCCGCAGGACCGACCGTCGAAGCTCACCTCAGAGGAGTCATAACCGATCTCCACGATGCGGTCGCGCACGAGCGTCGGGATGTCCACGTAACCGCTCGTCGAGACCTCGCCAGCGACGTGCACGAGCCCCGTTGTCACGAGTGTCTCCACCGCAACCCGGCTGTTCGGGTCCACAGTCAACAGGGCGTCGAGGATGCTGTCGGAAATCTGGTCGCAGATCTTGTCTGGGTGACCCTCCGTGACGGACTCGGAAGTAAAGAGGCGCAGTTCAGTCACAGCAATCCTTGGTTTTGTGCCCGTTTACAGCTGGCTAGCGTGAGGCGATGATATCGAGAATACGATTGGCCACCGACAGCTTGCTGCCGAAGGCCTCCATCACTATATCCCCGCCACTTCGGAGCATGACGACCTCGTTACGCTCGGTCGCGAAGCCCTCGCTCCAGCCGACGTGGTTGAGTACGAGGTAGTCGCAGCCCTTGCGGGCCAGCTTCTCGCGACCGACCTCGATCAGGGCAGACGGATCGGCTTCGGTCTCGGCTGCGAAGCCGACGACGATTTGGTCTGGTCGCTTCGACGCGGCGAGCCCGGCGAGAATGTCGGGGTTCTGCTCCAGTTCGAGCACGAGCCGCTCACCGGACTTCGACTTCTTGATCTTCTTCTCGCGCACCTCGAGCGGTCGGTAGTCGGCAACGGCGGCGGCCATGATGATCACGTCGGCGGATGCGGAGGCATCCTTCACAGCGGATTCCAGCTCGCGTGCGGTCCCCACCTCGTGCACCTCGACGTCTGTCGGCGGTTCGACATCGAGGTGAGCGGCCAAGAGGGTGACGGTGGCTCCGCGGGCCAGCGCAGCGGTCGCTAGTGCGACCCCCTGTCGCCCGCTCGAGCGGTTGCCGAGGAACCGCACGGGATCGAGCGGTTCACGCGTGCCGCCCGCGGTGATCAGGATGCGGCGTCCCTCGAGGTCCTGGCGGGCGCCGGGGGCGTCGCTCACTGGAAGCTCGGAGACCCGGCGGCCGACGGTGGACAGCGCCGCCACGACGATGGCCTGGGGTTCCACCATCCGACCGGGGCCGGAGTCGGCGCCGGTCAGCTGGCCGACCGCGGGGCCTACGATCGTGACTCCACGCTTACGCAACGTGGCGATGTTGGCAACGGTCGCCGGGTTGCGCCACATCTCGGTGTGCATCGCCGGCGCGATCACGAGCGGCGCTGTGCTCGCGAGCACGGTGTTGCCGAGAAGGTCGTCTGCCAGCCCTGCCGCGAGCTTGGCGATGGTGTTCGCCGTCGCCGGCGCGATCACGATGAGATCGGCGGATTGGCCGATCGCGACATGGCGCACCTCAGCGACGCCCTCGTAGAGGTCCGTCGCGACGGGATTGCGGCTGATCGCCTCGAGAGTTGGCTTGCCAACGAAGCGCAGCGCGGCATCCGTCGCAACGACGTGCACAGAATGGCCCTCAAGCACGAGGGCGCGGATGACACCAACGGCTTTGTATGCAGCGATGCCGCCGGTCACACCGACAACGATTGTCAGTCGGGTACTCACGCCAGTTCCGATGGCGCCCGAACCTACTCGACGATCGGCTTGATGACGAGCTTGTCCTCGTTGATCTCGTGGAGCGCGACCGAGAGGGGCTTGTCATCGATCGTCGAGTCGACGAGCGGACCGACGTTGTCGAACAGGCTGCCTTCGTGCAGGTCAGCGTAGTAGTCGTTGATCTGGCGGGCACGCTTGGAGGCAAAGATCACCAGGGCGTACTTGGATTCCACCTTCGCGAGAACGTCGTCGATCGGCGGGTCGATAATGCCCTTGAGGTTCGTTGCCATGCGGTCGTGTGCTCCTTGATAGAGGGGAATCGAGGCGTCGAAAGGCGACGCAATGGTGGCTACGGGCGCTTGGGCGCCGTGCGGATCTGCATCAAGTCTACGACCTCGCGGGCTGCGTCGGCCACGTTGCTGTTGATGACCCGGTAGTCGAACTCGTCCTGGGCGGCCAATTCGACCTTCGCCGTCGCCAGGCGGCGTTGCTGTTCGGCCGAATCTTCGGTGCCACGGCCGATCAGCCGGCGGACCAGTTCTTCCCACGTCGGAGGCAGCAGGAAGATGAGCCGCGCTTCCGGCATCGCCTCACGAACGCTGCGTGCTCCCTGGAGGTCGATCTCGAGCAGCACGCTTCGGCCATGGCTGAGCGCTTCATCGATGGGCCCGCGCGGCGTTCCGTAGCGGTGGGCGTTGTGCACGACCGCCCACTCCAGTAGCTGGCCACCCTCGATCATCCGATCGAATTCGGCGTCGGAGACGAAGTAATAGTTGACACCGTCGACCTCGCCGGGGCGCGGGGAGCGCGTCGTCGCGGACACCGACAGCAGGACGTCCGGATAGTGCTCGCGGATGTAGGTGGAGACCGTCCCTTTGCCGACTGCGGTCGGTCCGGCAAGGACGACGAGCCTGCTCTTGCGCCGGCCGTGGTGGGCAGCCTCACGCTCGGCGAGATACTCGCGAAGGCGCCCGCGCTGGTGCTTGCCGAGACCGCCAAGGCGCTTGGCGGGCGAGATGCCGAGGTGATCGAGCGCATCACGCATTTTCGTGGTGCCGATGGCGGGCATGCTCAGCAGGAGTTCGGTGACGCGCAAACGCCCTTCGACACCGGTCGGCTCGGATGTCGCAGCGTCGAGTACGGACAGGGCGGATCGTTCCCATGCGGTGACTGCTGTCTTGATGGCTGCGCGGGCGCGTCTGGCGGCGATTGCCGCGCGCGAAGCCGCTACCCGATCGACCTCTGGCGGGGTGGGGCGGTTCGTCTGCTCAGCCAATCGCGTCCCTCACCTCGGCCGCGCGACGCTCGATCGCGGAGGCAATCCCGGATGGGCCGGCCGAGAGCACGCCCCGCGACTCGCTCACGATGGTCGCGTCGGTGAGGCTGCCGAAGATCCGGCGCGCGTCAGCGAGCTGGGCGCCCTGATGGCCGAAGCCGGGCGCGAGCACAGGCATCGCGCTCGGTCCCGCCGGTGTTGTCGTATCGATTCCGAATCTCGCGAGATCGAGAGTCGCGCCCAGGACGACGCCAATCGAGCCGATTGCACGGGGGCTCTGCTCCGCGTTGAACGATTTCACATCATCGATAATGACACGGGCGACTGTCCGTTCGTTGGCAATCGCCTGTTGAATCACGGCCGCTTCCGGGTTCGACGTGGCAGCGAGAACGAAGAGACCCTTGCCCGACGTCGAGGCCAACCGCATGGTCGCCGCGATCGAACCGACGCCCTGGAATGCAGAGATCGTCATCGCGTCCGACTCGAGCGGCGAGCCCTCCCCCAGCCAGGCTTCGCCATACGCCTCGACGCTCGTTCCGATGTCGCCACGCTTGGCGTCGGCGATCACGAGCAACCCTGAGGAGCGCGCGGCCTGGATGACCTGCTCGAGTGCGGCAAAACCCGCCGCCCCGAATCGCTCGAAGAACGCCACCTGCGGTTTGACGATGCCTACGCGGGCGGCTGCGGCATCCACCACGCGAAGGCCGAACTCACGCGCCCCGGCCGCGGTCTGCGGAAGGTCCCATTCGCCCAGGAGGTGAGCGTGCGGGTCGATTCCGACACACAACCGGCCGTGTGCTGTGAAAGCCGCCACGAGCCGATCGCCGAACCCGGCCGGATGCGTGTCGGTCACAGTCGCGCGGCCCGATCCAGTGCGTACTCCTGCAACGATCGCACCTCGAAGCCTTCTCGGATGGCGTCGATGGATGCGACGGCGGCGCTCAGCTCCGCGATCGTGGTGAACAGCGGCTTGTCGCCCGCGACCGCGGCAGCCCGGATCTCGTACCCATCCGCACGCGCCGAGCGCCCGCTCGGCGTGTTGATGACGATGTCCACCTCGTTGCGGGTGATCAGCTCGACGATCGACGGTTCATCGCCATCCGGAGCATCGCTAAACTTGCGAACGACGCGAGCGGCGATCCCGTTGCGGTTGAGCACCTCCGCAGTGCCCTCCGTCGCGAGGATCTCGAAGCCGAGTTGCTTCAGCCGCAACACGGGCAGCACGATCGAGCGTTTGTCGCGGTCGGATACCGAGACGAACACCGTGCCATCCAGCGGCATGCCACCATAGGCGGCCGACTGGCTCTTCGCGAATGCGCGAGGGAAGTCCTTGTCAATCCCCATGACCTCTCCGGTCGAGCGCATTTCCGGGCCGAGCACCGAGTCGACGACATTGCCTTCCTTGGTGCGGAACCGCTTGAACGGCAGCACGGCCTCCTTGACGGCCACGGGCGAGTCCATCGGGATCCTCGAACCGTCGACCTCGGGGAGCAGGCCACTGAGCTTGAGGTCGGCGATCGTCTCACCCACCATGATCCGCGACGCTGCCTTGGCAAGTGGGATGCCCAAGGCCTTCGAGACGAACGGGACCGTGCGAGATGCCCGCGGGTTGGCCTCGAGCACATAGAGCACGCCCGCGCCGATCGCGAACTGCACGTTGAGCAGCCCGAGCACGCCGATGCCCTCAGCGATCTTCCTGGTCGCCTCGCGCACACGGTCGATCTCGTGGCGGCCCAAGGTCACCGGTGGCAGCGTGCAGCTCGAGTCGCCGGAGTGGATGCCTGCCTCTTCGATGTGCTCCATGACGCCGCCGATGTAGAGCTCGGTGCCGTCGTAGAGCGCGTCGACATCGATTTCGATCGCGTCATCCAGGAACCTGTCGACGAGCAGCGGATGCGACGGACCGACGATGCCCTGGTCGGCCACGCGCTCGAAGTAGTCGGCAAGCGACGGGCTGTCGTAGACAATCTCCATGCCCCTGCCGCCAAGCACATAGCTCGGGCGAACGAGCACCGGGTAGCCGATCTCCTCGGCGACGGTCACGGCGCCAGGGTAGTCAAAGGCCGTGCCGTTGCGCGGCGCGAGCAGGCCAGCGTTCTCGAGGATCTCGGCGAACAAGCCGCGCTCCTCCGCGAGATCGATCGCCTCCGGGGTCGTGCCCAGGATCGGGATGCCCGCGGCCTTGAGGCCCTTGGCGAGGCCGAGAGCGGTCTGGCCGCCGAGCTGCACGACCACGCCGACGAGTTCGCCGCTCTGGCTCTCCGCGTGGATGACCTCGAGCACATCCTCGAGCGTGAGCGGCTCGAAGTAGAGCCTGTCGCTCGTGTCGTAGTCGGTCGAGACCGTCTCCGGGTTGCAGTTGATCATGATGGTCTCGAAGCCGGCGTCATGCAGCGCGAACGACGCGTGCACGCAGGAATAGTCGAATTCGACGCCCTGGCCGATGCGATTCGGGCCGGAGCCGAGGATGACGACCTTCCTTGCCTCGCTCGGCACGACCTCGGTCTCCCGGTCGTAGCTCGAGTAGTGGTACGGCGTGAGCGCCGGGAACTCCCCCGCGCACGTGTCGACGGTCTTGTAGACAGGACGCACGTCGAGGATGTGCCTGATCTCGCGCACATCGTGCTCGCCGAAGCCGCGCAACTGGCCGATCTGGGCATCCGAGAAGCCGTGATCCTTGGCGTAGCGCAGCGTCGGGGTGTCGAGCATGGGCGCGGTAGCGACCTCATCCGCGACCTCGTTGATGAGCACGATCTGGTCGATGAACCACGGGTCGATCTTGGTGGCCTCGAAGACCTGCTCGATGCTCGCGCCCTTGCGCAGGGCCTGCTGCACAGTGACGATGCGGCCATCCGTCGGCGTCTTGATCACCTCGAGCAGCTCCTCGACCGAGCGGTCTTCCGGACCCCAGTGGAAGGATGATCCGCGCTTCTCGAGCGAGCGAAGCGCCTTCTGCAGCGCTGTCGCGTAGTTGCGGCCGATCGCCATCGCCTCGCCGACCGACTTCATGGTCGTGGTGAGCGTCGGATCGGCAGCGGGGAACTTCTCGAATGCGAATCGCGGGACTTTGACGACGACGTAGTCGAGCGTCGGCTCGAAGCTCGCCGGGGTCACCTTCGTGATGTCGTTCGGGATCTCGTCCAGGCGGTAGCCGATCGCGAGCTTCGCCGCGATCTTCGCGATCGGGAAGCCCGTGGCCTTGCTCGCGAGTGCGGAGGACCGCGAGACGCGGGGGTTCATCTCGATCACGATGATGCGGCCGTCGGCCGGGTCCACCGCGAACTGGATGTTGCAACCACCGGTATCAACCCCGACGGCGCGGATGATGTCGATCCCGATGTCACGGAGCTTCTGGTACTCGCGGTCGGTCAGCGTGAGCGCTGGTGCGACTGTGATCGAGTCGCCCGTGTGCACACCGACCGGGTCGACGTTCTCGATCGAGCAGACCACGACTGTGTTGTCGGCCGTGTCGCGCATGAGCTCGAGTTCGTACTCCTTCCAACCAAGGATCGATTCCTCGAGCAGGACCTCGCTCGTCGGGCTCTGGTGGATTCCATCGCCGACGATGCGGCGCAGCTCCTGCTCGGTGTACGCGAAGCCCGAGCCGAGGCCGCCCATGGTGAATGATGGACGGACCACGAGCGGGTACCCGAGGTCTTCCGCGAATCCGACGGCCTCCTCGACCGTGTGCGCGATGTGCGACCTGGCCACCTCGGCACCCGCCGCGATCACCAGCTCCTTGAAGATCTGCCGGTCTTCGCCCTTTTGGATGGCTTCGAACTTCGCGCCGATGAGCTCGACGTTGTACTTCTCGAGAATCCCGTGCTCATGCAGCTGGATGGCCGCGTTGAGCGCGGTCTGGCCGCCCAGGGTCGGCAGGATCGCATCCGGCCGCTCCTTGGCGATGATGGTCTCGATGACCTCCCACGTGATCGGCTCGACGTACGTCGCGTCGGCGAAGTCCGGGTCGGTCATGATCGTGGCCGGGTTGGAGTTGACCAGGATGACGCGCACGCCCTCCTCGCGCAGCACACGACAGGCCTGAGTGCCCGAGTAGTCGAATTCAACGGCCTGGCCGATGACGATCGGGCCGGAACCGATGACGAGAACGCTCTGGATATCTTCCCTGCGTGGCATTACTGGGCGGCTCCTTGGTTGGTGCCCGTCCCTGCGGCCGCGAGAACCATGTCGCGGAAGCGGTCGAACAGGTAGTTGGCGTCGTGCGGCCCGGCGGCCGCCTCTGGGTGGTACTGAACACTGAAGGCGTTGAGGTCGAGGCAGTTCAAGCCCTCGACCACGTTGTCGTTGAGACTGAAGTGGCTGACTTCGACGCGGCCGAAGCCGGCGGGCGAATCGATGATGCCCTCGATGGGCGCATCCACCGCGAAGCCGTGGTTCTGCGACGTGATCTCAACCCGCCCCGTGGACTTGTCGAGCACCGGCTGGTTGATCCCCCGGTGTCCGAACGGCAGCTTGTACGTGCCGAATCCGAGCGCGCGACCGAGCAGCTGGTTGCCGAAGCAGATCCCGAAGTACGGGATGCCTGCGCGCAGCACCTCCTGCAGGAGCGCGACATGGCGATCGGATGCGCTCGGGTCGCCAGGGCCGTTCGAGAAGAAGAGGGCGTCAGGCGCGAGTTCGAGGATCGCGCCCGCACTGACCATCTGCGGCAGCACGTGCACCTCGAAGCCGCGAGCGGCCAGGTAGTTGAGCGTCGAGGTCTTGACGCCGAGGTCGAGCACTGCGACTGACCCGATCCGCTCGCCGACGGCTGGAACCGTGAACGGCTCGATCGTCGAGACCTCGGCGGAGAGGTTGCGTCCGTTCATCTCGGCACCGCTGCGCACGAGATCGAGCTGCTCGGAGTCGGGGAGCTCGAAGTCCGCGCCGGAGAAGATGCCCGCGCGCATTGCGCCAGCCGAGCGGATGTGCCGCGTCACGGCGCGCGTGTCGATCCCGCTGATCCCGACGACGCCGCCCTCGACGAGGTCGTCATCGAGACTCCGCTGGGCGCGGAAGTTCGAGACAATACGGGACGGTTCGCGCACGACGTACCCGGCCACCCAGATCCGGCGCGACTCCATGTCCTCGTCGTTCGTGCCGGTATTGCCGATGTGCGGCGCCGTCATGAGCACGATCTGGCCCGCATACGACGGATCGGTCAGCGTCTCCTGGTATCCGGTCATGCCGGTCGCGAAGACCGCCTCTCCCAGCGTCCGGCCGACCGCTCCGTATGCCCGCCCGGGGTGCCTCGTACCGTCCTCAAGGACGAGCACGGCTGGCTCGAAAGTGGCCACGCTACACCTCACTTTCCGTGGTGTTCCCCGCGCCGAACGGCGCAGGCGAAATCTGATGGATCGCGTCGATCAGCCGCGCGCGATCCTCTGGAGCGATCACGCGAAGGTAACTGTCGACGATGGTTTCGGTGCCGGAGGCCCCGCTGCTGGTCCCGGTGCCGGTCCCGCCGGTGCCGAGCGACCAGGCGATCAGGACGAGGCCGTCCGTCTCGACCACCCTGTCGATGGTCCAGGTCGCGTGTGCGGCCTCGACGATCGCGCCGGCCGGGATGAAGACGTCGGATTCGCCGGTGACGCGCAGCGAGACGCCCGCCGTCGCCACGGTGACGGATGCGCGGCCGCGGAATCCGAGGCCCTTGATGGCGAGTCGCTCAAGTGGAACCCCGTGCGCGGTCGTCGCCACGTAGAAGACAGCGACGGCGGCGAGTTCCTTGCCGAGATCGGCCGGCGCGCTGTGGGAAGGAACGAGCGCGGCGTCGCGGCGCGCCCGGCGCCGCCAGCCGAGGTACATCAGGCCAAGCACCAGCGCTGCGAAGGCGATCGTGATGGTCGCCGGCCAAAACCTATCCACGGATGCTCACCGCCCACTCGGCGGCGCGTTCGGCAACGGCGTCCGCGGCTTGCACGGCACCATCGAGCACCGTCGGGTACCCGTCGTGGAAGGTCGCCACGACGCGGCCGGGCAGCGTCATCGCGAGATACGGCGAGTTGATTCCCTTGCCGGCCAGGTCGGCGGTGCCGAATTCACGTGTCGCGGAAGGGTCGTACAAGGTGAACTGTGCGGCGGCGCCGGCCACGAGTGGTCCGCCGTGGCCTGTGAGCCTGCCGATCTGCGCCGGTGTGTGCGAGAGTACGCGGGCGACATCCGCCCAATCGAGCAGGCCAGTCTGCACGACGGATGCGTGCACGACCGACAGTGCGGACTCGAGGCCGACCATGCCATTCGCAGCCGCATCCCACTCGCAGTCCTTGGCCTCGACCGGGTGGGGTGCGTGGTCCGTCGCGACGATGTCGATCGTGCCATCGGCGAGCCCCTGCCGCAGCGCCTCGACGTCTTCTCGGCGGCGCAGCGGCGGGTTCACCTTGTAGCGCGAGTCGTAGCTCGCCACGAGCTCTTCGGTGAGCAGCAGGTGGTGCGGCGTGACTTCGGCCGTGACGGCGATGCCGCGCGCCTTCGCCCAGCGGATGACGTCGACGGAGCCGGCAGTCGAGACATGACAGATGTGCAGGCGCGAGCCGACGTGCTCGGCGAGGAGGACGTCCCGCGCGATGATCGACTCCTCGGCGACGGCGGGCCAGCCGGTCAGGCCGAGCTCACCGGAGAGCGCACCCTCGTTCATCTGCGCGCCGACCGTCAGCCGCGGCTCCTGCGCGTGTTGGGCGATGACGCCGTCGAACGCCTTGACGTACTCGAGTGCGCGGCGCATGAGGAGTGGGTCGGAAACGCATTGACCGTCGTCGGAGAAGACGCGAACCTGGGCGCGGGAGTTTGCCATCGCGCCGAGTTCGGCGAGCCGCTCTCCGGCGAGCCCGACCGTCACGGCGCCGATCGGCCGAACTGTCACGTACCCCGCGCTCTGCCCGAGCGACAGCACCTGCTCGACGACTCCAGCCGTGTCGGCGACCGGCGAGGTGTTGGCCATCGCGAACACCGAGGTGAATCCGCCTGCTGCCGCTGCCTGGCTGCCCGTGAGCACGGTTTCGCTCTGCTCGAAGCCCGGCTCGCGCAGGTGCGTGTGCAGGTCGACCAAGCCGGGAAGCGCGATGAGGCCGTCGGCATCGACGACGGTCGCACCCGCCGTGGAGAGACCGCCGCCGGCCTCGACGATTCGCCCGTTCTCGACCAGGAGGTCGGTTCCCGTGCCATCGGCGAGTCTCGCCCCGGCAATCACATAGCGCTCGCTTGACATCTACGAATCCTCCCGATCACCTGACAGCAGGAGGTACAGCGCAGCCATCCTCACAGACACCCCATTCGAAACCTGCTCGCGCACGGTGGACTGGGGGGAGTCCGCCGCCGCCGCCGATATCTCCAGGCCGCGATTCATGGGGCCGGGGTGCATAACAATGCTATCGGGGCGTAACCGGCCGAGGCGCTCGTCGTCGAGCCCCCACTGCCGTGAGTATTCGCGGGTGTTGGGGAAGAATGCAGCGTTCATGCGCTCGGCCTGGATGCGGAGCATCATGACCACGTCAGGCTTGCCATCGTCGATCGCGATGTCGAGGTCGAAACCGACTGTCGCAGGCCAGCCGCGAAGGTCGACCGGGACCAGCGTCGGCGGAGCAACGAGCGTGACCTGTGCACCGAGTGTGTCGAGCAGCCAGACGTTCGAGCGCGCTACGCGCGAGTGCAGGATGTCTCCCACGATCGTCACCGTGACGCCGTCGAGCGCCTTCCCGCGTGACGCCGGACCGTGAAGGCGCCTGCGGATCGTGAACGCGTCGAGCAGCGCCTGGGTCGGATGTTCGTGCGTGCCGTCGCCCGCGTTGATGATGCCTGCGTCGATCCAGCCGCTCGTCGCGAGCGTCTGCGGCGCTCCGGATGCGTGGTGCCGGACGACGACGGCATCTGCTCCCATCGCCGCGAGGGTCTGGGCGGTGTCCTTGAGGCTCTCGCCCTTCGAGACGCTCGAGCCTTTCGCGCTGAAGTTGATCACATCCGCGGACAGCCGCTTGGCAGCCGCCTCGAAGGAGATGCGCGTGCGCGTCGAATCCTCGAAGAACAGGTTTACGACGGTTTTGCCGCGCAGGGTCGGGAGCTTCTTGACTTCGCGGCCCTGGACATCCGCCATGTCTTCGGCGATATCGAGGAGCCGGATGGCGGCCGCACGGTCGAGCCCCTTGGTCGAGAGCAGGTGCCTCACGCGGGCGCTCCTTCCGTGTCATCCGGAGAATCCGTGTCATCCGGATAATCCGCGTCATCCGGAGAATCGATGGTCACGTACTCGTCGCCGTCGATCTCGGTGAGGTGCACGTTGATGCGCTCGGACGCGGCGCTGGGCAGGTTCTTGCCCACGAAGTCCGCGCGGATCGGCAGCTCCCTGTGCCCTCGGTCGACGAGCACCGCGAGGCGAACCGCCTTGGGCCGCCCGAGGTCGCTCAGCGCGTCAAGCGCAGCGCGCACGGTGCGACCGGAGAAGAGCACGTCGTCGACGAGCACGACGGTCTTGCCGTCGACGGTTCCGGGGAGCTCGGTGGGGGCAGGAGTGCGCGTGGGGTTGCGTGCGAGGTCGTCGCGGTACATGGTGACGTCGAGCGACCCGACGATCGATGAGCTGGCCGACGGCTCAATGCGCTGGATGTTCTCGGCGATCCGCCGCGCGAGAATAACGCCCCTGGTCGGTATGCCGAGGATGACGAGATCGGCTGTCCCCCGATTGGACTCAAGGATCTCGTGTGAAATCCGAGTCAACGCTCGGGTGATGTCAGCCTGCTGAAGCACGGTTCGCGCTGTCATGCCGACCTCCTTCCCCGTCTCACAGGACGGCTCTTAAAGGATGTCTATTGCGATCACTATACGGCACCGGCATCATGATGACCTGAGCGCCCGTCAGCGGTGCTTTGAGTTTGCGCATCGAAGACAACCCGGCCTTTGCGCCCCGGAGGGCGCCGCGGAGAGAGAGCCATGGACACACGTGCGAGCGACGCAACCATTGGTGGGCGCGCCCGGCGGATCGGCGCGGCCCTGCTCGGCTCGGCGTGGGCAGCATTCCTGCTGCCTCCGCAATCCGTCGCATGGAGCGGCGTCGACGCGCCAGGCTGGATCAGGACGCTCAGCTTCTGGCCTGTCTACGACCAGATTAAGGTTGTGATGCTGCGTTTTGGCACCACCGACGTCTACATGGTGTTCGGAACTGCGGCGTCCCTGTCTTTTCTTCTCATCGGCCTCGCCCTCTATGCGCCGTTGCGGCGCACGAGACGGATTCTGGCCACCCTCCTGGCCTGGGCGGTCCTCGCCGGGGCACCCATTACCTTTCTGAGCTATCTCAACCACGACACCACGGCGCCGCTTCGCTTCATGTGGGGGTGGGAGGGACTCCTCCTCACCGCGATCGGTGTGCTTGCGACCATCCTGGCGTTCGCCCTCGGCGGTCGCTCGGGCTGGCCGCTCTGGTTGCGCATCATGCTGGGAAGCACGCCGGTGTTGATAGTGCTTTCCGTCTTCGTGTTGTCCTACTGGCCGCACGGCCCCTTGGTAGTGCTCGGCATCGAGGCGGCCCTGATTGCCGCGTACGCGCCAGACCAGCGAACTCCCGCACCGCGCATTCACTTGCCACAGAATGCTCATTCACGCGCCGCCAACTAGCAATCTCTGGCAAGTCGCGGGGCCCTGGCGACCTTCTCACCCCAAACCAGACATCCACTTGCCACAGAATGACCACTCCGTCCGCCTGCAACTAGCCATCTCTGGCAAGTCGCGGGGACGGCCGAGGAAGAACGGCTAGTTGGAGGCGAGGAAGGACGCGAAAGCAGTCGTATCGATGATGCTGCCGGGATAGGTGTGCCCGCTGACGATGATCGTCGGCGTGCCCTGGATTGCCTTGATGTCCGCACCCGGCAGCGGGCCGTTCAGCGCCTTCGTGGTGTTGAACTGGGCCCAGGCCTGATACGTGCCCTTCGTGAGGCAGTCAGCAATGCTGGGCGCCCCGAGTCCGGTGGCGAGGGTGTCCAGTTGCGCGTCGGTCATGCCGGAGGTGCCCTCCTTCGGCTGGTTGGAGTAGAGCAGCCCGAGGTACCCGAGTGTGTTCTTCGGATCGAGTGAAGCGACGCAGGTCAGCGCGGCAGACGCACGGCTCGAGTATGACGTTCCGTTCGAGGAACGGTCGAGGAAGGTCAGTGGGTGCAGGCGCAGCGTGATGCTTCCGTCCGAGACCGCGCCTGCGAGCTTCGCGCCGTTGGCCTTCTCGAACTCCTGGCAGTATGGGCACATCGGATCGAAGTAGAGGTCAACGCTCTTCGTGCCCGTGCCCACGGCAAGATACCCGGCATCGAAGTTCGCCGCACCGACCGTCCCCGTCGGAAGCGCCACGCTCGAACCCGCGGTCGCACCCTGGCCGGCGGGAGTCGCCGCGCACGCGGCAATTCCTACTGTCACGAGTGCGGCAAGCAGAAGAGCCGCAAGCGTACGACGGGGAGAGAAGGTGAGCTGCATGACGGACATCCGGTGCTCGTTTCTCAGGCCGATGGCCTGGTCTGGGCAATCTTAGCGAGGAGCCCGTTGATGAACCCCGGGGAGTCATCCGTCGACAACACCGTCGCCGCCTCGACGGCCTCGGAGATCGCTACGCCTTCCGGCACCTCGTCGTTGTAGATGACCTCCCACACGCCGATGCGCAGGATCGCGCGATCGACGACGGGCATGCGGGCGAGCGTCCAGCCCTGCGAATAGGTCTCGATCAGTTCGTCGATCTCCTCGCGGTGATCGAGCACGCCGTCGACGATCTCCCGCGCATACAGCCAGGATGACTCGCGCTGCGGTTCACTGACCGCCCGCTCCGCTTCTGTCGCCAACGCTTCGCTGATCGAAATCTGGCGCACGTCCGCGCCATACAACACATCGAGGGCCCTCTTGCGGGCCTTGGTGCGAGCACTCATTGCGTAGTCGCGCCGCGACTAGTCGTTGACGCGGCTGAGGTAGTCACCGGTGCGCGTGTCGACCTTGACCTTGGTTCCGGTCTCGAGGAACAGCGGGACCTGAATCTGGTACCCCGTCTCGACCGTGGCCGGCTTGGTCCCACCGGTCGAGCGGTCGCCCTGCAGGCCAGGTTCGGTGTACGTGATCTCGAGCACGACGGATGCCGGCAGCTCGACATAGAGCGGCTCGCCCTCGTGCAGAGCGACGGTCACGGACTGGTTCTCGAGCATGAAGTTCGCGGCATCGCCGACGACAACGCCCGGAACGGTCAGCTGGTCGTAGTCGCTCGTGTCCATGAAGACGTAGCCGTCGCCATCCGCGTAGAGGTACTGGAAGTCGCGGCGGTCGACATTGGCCGTCTCGATCTTCGCGCCCGCGTTGAAAGTGCGGTCGACCGTCTTGCCCGATGTAACGTTCTTGAGCTTGGTGCGAACGAACGCGCCACCCTTGCCCGGCTTGACGTGCTGGAACTCGATAACCGTCCAGAGCTGGCCGTCCATGTTGAGGACGACGCCGTTCCTGATGTCAGCGGTTGATGCCATACGAGAATGAATCCATTCAATAGAGGGTGCGTGCTGGGTGGGTAGCTGCGAAGCCAACGTGTTCGCGCTGGCGAGTGGTCGCTAGCAGCGTGTCGAAACCCCATCCGGGCGGTCACGAGAGGTCGTGGACCGCGATGCCTCAACAGATTCTAGTTGTCAGGCAGCGTTTCGGCGAATGTACGCGAGCGCGAGCCGGTACGACTCGAAGCCGAAGCCCGCGATGACGCCCGTCACGACGGGGCTCAGAACGCTCGTGTGCCGGAATTCCTCTCGCGCATGCGGGTTCGAGATGTGCACCTCGATGACGACCACCCCCGCCTTCGTCACGAGCGAGACGGCGTCCTGGAGCGCGTATGAGTAGTGAGTCCAGGCGCCGGCGTTGAGGATGACCGGGGTCTCGGAATCCGCGGCCGCGTGCAGCCAGCCGAGCAGCTCTGATTCGTCGTCGGTCTGGCGCAGGTCGATCGTCGCCTCCGGCGCATCCGCCCGCAGGATCCCACGCAGGTCATCGAGCGTCTGGGCGCCGTAGATGGCGGGCTCGCGCGTGCCGAGACGGCCGAGATTGGGACCGTTGAGGACCAGGACTGTGCTCATGAGTCCACAGCCTATCGGCGCTAGGAGCCGATCTCCTGGTACGCGGCGAAGAGCAGGCTCGTGTCAGGTCCGGCGAGCACGGTCGGTCGCGCGAGGTCGTCCAGCACGATAAACCGAAGCAGGCTCCCCCGCGCCTTCTTGTCGCGCTGCATCGTCGCCAGGAGCGTCTGCCAGCGGCCGAGCGGGTAGCTGACGGGCAGCGTGAGCGATTCGAGGATGCTGCGGTGCCTGTCGACGACGGCGTCGGGCAGCCGGCCGCTCAGGCGGGCGAGCTCGGCAGCAAAGACCATCCCGACGGAGACGGCCGCCCCGTGCCGCCACTGGTAGCGCTCGGCGTGCTCGATCGCGTGGCCGAGGGTGTGTCCGTAGTTGAGCATCTCCCTGAGACCGACATCGGTGAAGTCCTCGCCGACGACGCGCGCCTTGATCGCGACGGACAGTTCGACCATGCGGCGGAACTGGGGCGACGCCGGATCGGTGGCGATGTCGACATCCGCTTCGATGATGTCGAGGATCTCCGGCTCCGCGATGAACCCGTACTTCACGACCTCCCCAAAACCGGCCAGTATCTCGTTGCGCGGCAGCGTCGCCAGCAGGTCGAGGTCGGCGATGACCGCCGCAGGAGCGTAGAAGGCACCCACGAGGTTCTTGCCTTCGGCTGTATTGAGCCCCGTCTTGCCTCCCACGGCTGCGTCGACCATGCCGAGGAGCGTCGTCGGCACCTGGATGAGCCGCACGCCGCGCAACCAGGTGGCCGCGACGAAGCCGGCCAGGTCGGTCACGGCTCCCCCGCCAAAGCCGATGACGGCATCCGAGCGCGTGAAATCGGCTTGGCCCATGACCTGCCAGCAGAACGCCGCGACCTCGACGCGCTTGCCTGCTTCCGCGTCCGGCACCTCAGCCAGGAGCACCTCATGGTCGTCGATCAGGCTCTCGCGCAGTTTCGCAGCGGCCGCGCCCAGAGTCGGCGGATGCACGATGAGCACCTTGCGCACGCCGGCGAGGTGCGGTGCGATCGCGCCGGTCAGGCCACGACCGATGATCACGGGATACGGGTTGACCCCGGGAACGATGATCTCGGTTGCGCCGTCTGCGTCTGTCATCGGTGTTCCTCCGTGTTGCTTTCGACCCATTCTGCGAGCTCGTCGACGATTGCGTCGATCGCCCGGTCGGAAGTGTCTGTCGTGTAGTCCGCGAGAGACGCGTATAGCGCGGCCCGGCCGTCGAGGAGCTTCTGCCAGGATTCGATGCTCGTGACGAGTGGTCGCTTGCCGCTCGCGATGCGGGCGGTGACGGCCTCCGCGCTCACGGTGAGCAGGATGACGGTCGCACCGGCGAGATCGGCTTGCGTGTCGGCATCCAGCACTGCACCGCCGCCGAGTGAGACGACGGCATCGTGGGTGAGAGCCTCGGCAACTGCCTGCCGTTCGAGTCGGCGGAAGTGTGCTTCGCCGTACTCGGCGAAGATCTGTGCGATCGCGCCGTGCTTGGCCACAATCACGCGATCGGTGTCGATGAACTCATAGCCAAGGCGCGGACCGAGCCGCTTGCCGACGCGCGTCTTGCCGGCACCGGGAGCGCCGATGAGAACGACGGTCACTCGGCGTACGGCGCCGACGCACGGCCGGTCCGAAGGGACGCGGGGATGGCGTCGAGGTATGACGTGAGGTTGCGTCTGGTTTCCTCGATCGAGTCGCCGCCGAACTTCTCGAGGACCGAGTTGGCCAGAACGAGCGCGACCATGGCCTCTGCGACGACGCCGGCCGCTGGCACGGCACACACGTCGGAGCGCTGATGGTGGGCCTGGGCTGCCTCGCCCGTGGCGACATCGATCGTGCGCAGGGCGTGCGGGATGGTCGAGATAGGCTTCATGCCTGCGCGGACCCGCAGAACGGTGCCCGTGCTCATGCCACCTTCGGTGCCACCGGCCTTGTCGGTCGCCCGTGTGATCTCGTCGCCGACCTGGAACAACTCGTCGTGCGCCTGCGACCCCCGACGCGTCGTCGTGAGGAAGCCATCGCCCACCTCGACGCCCTTGATCGCCTGGATGCCCATGAGGGCGGCAGCCAGTTGAGAGTCGAGCCGCCGATCCCAGTGCACGTGCGAACCGAGTCCGGGCGGTAGTCCGTACGCGAGCACCTCGACGACGCCCCCCAGGGTGTCGCCGTCCTTGTGGGCGGCATCCACCTCGGCCACCATGAGGGCCGAGGTCTCCGCGTCGAAGCAGCGCAGTGGATCGGCGTCGAGCAGGTCGACGTCGCTCGGAACGGGAAGCGGACGCCCCTCAGGAACGCGCACGGGCCCGATCGAGAGGGTGTGGCTGACAAGCGTGATCCCGAGCTCGGCGAGGAAGGACCGTGCGATGGCACCGAGCGCGGTGCGCGCCGCGGTCTCCCTGGCGCTTGCACGCTCCAGGATCGGTCTCGCCTCGTCGAAGCCGTACTTCTGCATTCCGACGAGGTCGGCGTGGCCGGGGCGGGGGCGGGTGAGCGCCGCGCCACGACCGGACGAGAGCTTCTCCGGGTCGACCGGCTCAGGGCTCATGACGTCGACCCATTTGGGCCATTCGGTGTTGCCGATGCGCACCGCGATGGGGCTGCCGAGGCTGAACCCATGGCGGACGCCAGCGGAGATGGTGAGCTCATCCTGCTCGAACTTCATCCGCGCCCCGCGCCCGTAACCGAGCTTGCGGCGATCGAGGTCGATGCGCACGGCGTCAAGTGAAACCGGCACGCCAGCGGGTAGCCCTTCGATAAGAGCAATGAGTTCCGGGCCGTGAGACTCTCCGGCAGTGAACCAACGAAGCATGCTTACGATTCTGGCATAGGCCGATGTGGCCTCCCGAACCCCGACTACGCGACGGGGCGACCGGCAGTGTCGAGTCCGACGGCTTCGAGCATCGCCGCGAGTACGGCATCCTCGTCCGGGAGCGGTTCGAGTGGATCGCCCGCGACGAAGATCCTCACCTGCAACACGGCTTGGTGCACCAGCATCGCCAGCCCGGAGACGACCGTGCCACCGACAGCCGACCACGTCGTCGCCAGCGCGCTCGGCCACGGGTCGTATGCAACATCAAGCAGCACGGCACGGCGACGCGTCGAGTCGGTGAAGAGCACGTCGACGGGCGCCCCGCCCGGCAAGGTGCTCACGACCAGGTCGGGAATCGTCAGGGTGCGGTCGGCAATGCCGATCGGACGGATCTGGATCATGAGGCCGAGCGAGTGGGCGAGTGGCTCCAGCCAGACGGTGCGCCCGAGGGATCTCGCCGAGATGAGCACGCGTTCGGCGCCCAGCTCCGCTGCCGCGACGAGCGCCGAGGCGGCGGTCGCTCCCCCGCCGAGGATCTGAACATAGCGGGCCGAGGTGAGCCCCGCCCCGGCCAGTGCACGAACCATTCCGGCGACATCCGTGTTGAAACCGCGCAGCCCGACGGGGTTCGCCCCAGCGACCGTCTCGGTACCGTCGGTCGCGGGGACCGCAGACACCGCAGACTCGTCTGGCCCGGCAACGACCGCATCACCGTCGAACAGCACTGTGTTCGCGGCACCCGTCACCGTCGCGACATGATCGGCGGATGCCAGCAGCGGCAGCACGGTCTGCTTGAGCGGCATCGTGAGCGAAAGACCGCGCCACTCCGGCCCGCGCTGGGCAATGAAGGTCGCGAGCGAGTCGGATGTCACCTCGATGGCCTCGTAGTCCCAGTCGAGTCCGAGAACCCGGTATGCGGCCGCGTGGAGCAGCGGAGACTTGGAGTGCCCGATCGGGGACCCGAGGACGGCGAGCTTGCGGCGAGCTTCCGAACCATCGCCCTCTAGAGGATCATCCGCCATAGCCAGGGTTATCCTTCATCCACTGTTGCCATTTCGCCACGGCGGCGTTGTGCTCCGCAATGGTCGTCGAGAAGATCGTCTCGCCCGTCTTGAGATTCCAGGTCACGAAGTACAGCCAGGTTCCGTCCGCGGGATGCAGCGCGGCGTTGATGGCCAGGTCCCCCGGGTTGGAGATCGGGCCCGGCGGCAGGCCGGGGTGCACATACGTGTTGTATGGGTTCGAGGCGTCCGAACGCTCGGCATTCGTCGTCGTGACGATGTTCGTGTGACCCGTTCCGTATGCGACAGTCGCATCCGATTGGAGGAGCATGCCGATGGCGAGGCGATTGAGGAACACGCGCGAGACCTTTGGATAGTCGGGCGCGAGTCCGGCCTCCCGCTGCACAAGGGATGCGAGCACGACGGTCTTCCAGCGGTCGGCCGGAGCGACGCCTGCGGCATCCAACGCTGTGAAGCTCCGATCGACGAGCGTCTTGATCACGACCTGAGCGCTCGTGCCCGGCGTGAATTCGTATGTTGCAGGGAAGAGGAAGCCCTCGAGCGTCTTGGCCTCGACCGGAACGCCGTACGACGAGACATTGGCTGCAGCTGCCTGCAGGTCGGCGAGCGGAAGCTTGGTGGCCTTGGCGAGAATTGCGAGAACGCCCGTCTCGGCCGTTCCTTCGGGAATCACCGCCTTCGCGCTGACCTTGCTCGCGGGATTTTCGAGTGCGGTGAGGGCCGCCTGCGCGCTCATGCCCTTGGCGAGCTTGTACGCTCCCGGCTGGAAGACCGGCGCAGGGTTCTGTGCGAGCAAAAGGCTGTAGAACGCCGTGAACGTCTTCGTGACACCGGCTTTCTGCAACGTCGTTGCGATGTCCGAGCCGATGTCACCGCTATTGATGGTCACGACGACAGACCCGGAGCCGCTGCCTTTGTAGTCATTCGGCTCGAAGGAGGCGATCAATTTAGCGACCTGAGGTTGGAAGATTCCGTAGGCTGTTCCGCCCAGCCCGCCGAGGATCGCGACGATGATGAGGGTGACCCACAGGCCCTTGAAGCTGCGCTTCTTGCGCCTCTCGCGCGGGGCGCGGCCCTCAAGCTGCCAGGCGAACGGGGATTCGGTGCTCGCGGCGGCAGGCTCAGCGTCGGTCTGCGCTGCGGTCTGCGCTGCGAGGCGGGCCTCACGCCGCGACATTGGTTGCGGCGTGGGCGGGAGGTCATCGAACGGATCGAACGGATCAGGCGCGGTACCGCTGGAGCGCGGCGACTCGCCGTGCCCGTGCGGCGGTGGGGTATGCGACAAATCTAAGATCCAATGCTCGGTTCAACCAGAGTGCCCGGTGGGCGACCCCCTGCGCGCTCGACATCGAGAGCATGTTGCAAAATTATCGTTGCCGCCACCTGGTCGATGACGGGACGCGCGGCCTTCGATCCCTTTCCTGAAGCACGCAGCGCAGACTGTGCCGAAACGGTCGACAGTCGTTCGTCCACTAGTCGTACCGGCACATCGACCTCGGCCGCAAGGGCTTCGGCAAAATCCACCGCGTCGGCGGTCGATGCGGTGTGCGCGCCCGAGAGGGCCAACGGGAGTCCGACGATAGCCTCGATAGCTCCGAGCTCCATGGCAATCGCAGCGATTCGGCGGCGGTCGTCGCCGTTGCGCACACGCGCAACGGTCTCCACGGGCGTGGCCAGCATCCCGTGTGGATCGCTGCGACTCACTCCGATTCGCACAGTTCCGACATCAATGCCGAGCCTCACCCCCGCCCGCAACGTCGATCCTCCGTTATCCGGCGACTGCTGACGTGACCGCAGCGAGCGCGCTCGGAATGGCGTCACGGTTCGTGCCGCCGCCCTGCGCGAGGTCATCCTTGCCGCCTCCGCCTCCGCCCAGGATGCCGGCGGCCGTGCGGGCAAGGGCGCCCGCTCGCGCGCCGCCATCCCGCGCGGCCTGGTTCGTTGCGACGATGACGACGGGCTTGTCTGCGACATGCGCGGCGAGTGCGACAACGGATGGCACCGAGCCGAGACGATCGCGCAACGTCGTAACCAGCATGCGCAAGTCGTCCGCCGAGCCGAGAGTGCCTGCGTCCTCGGCAATAACCGTCGCGTTCCCGACGCGCGTCGCGCGCTCGAGCAGGCCAGGGACTTTGTCGAGCACGACCCGTGCTTCGAACGCAGCGATCTTCTTCTCGGCGGCTTTGAGGCTCGAAACGAGGTCGGCGATGCGCTCTGGGAGCTGCTCCCGCGGGGACTTCAGGCTGCTCGTGAGCTGCGACACGATCGCACGCTCGGCAGCCAGGTCGCGAAACGCCTCGATCCCGACAAGCGATTCGACTCGCCGGTTTGTCGAACCGACAGAAGATTCGCTGACGAGGTTGATCATGCCGATTTCGGCGCTGGACACCACGTGCGTGCCCGCGCAGAGCTCACGCGACCACGGCCCGCCGATGTCGACGACGCGCACGGTGTCCCCGTACTTCTCGCCGAAGAGTGCCATCGCCCCGAGCGCCTTCGCGTCGTCGAGCGCCATCTCGCGCGTCACGACCTCGAGATTGTCGCGGATCGCATTGTTCGAGATCTCCTCGATTTCGCTGCGCGTCTCAGCCGAGAGCCCCTGGTTCCACGAGAAGTCGAGGCGCAGGTAACCCGCCTTGTTGTACGAGCCGGACTGGTGCGCATTGGGGCCGAGCACCTGACGCAGTGCCGCGTGGATGATGTGCGTGCCGGAGTGCGCCTGTCGCGCACCCCTTCGGTAGTCGGCATCCACCACGCTCGTTGCGGGGGAACCGACGCCTACCTCGCCACTCGTGACCTGGACGGTGTGGCTGATCAGTCCCTTGACCGGCTTCTGCACGTCGAGGACCTCGAGTTCGTAGCCGGGGCCAACGATGAGGCCGGCATCCGCATCCTGGCCACCAGACTCGGCGTACAGGGCAGTCTCGGCGAGGATGATCTCGGCGATCTGGCCGGCAGCCGCCGAGTTCACCGAGCGGCCGTCGACAATGAGACCGAGCACGCTCGATTCGGTCTGCAGGTCGGTGTAGCCCGTGAAGACGGTCTCCCCAAGGGAGCGGAAGGCGCTGTAGACCGAGAGGTCCGCCAGCGCGGTCTTCTTGGCCTTCGCGTCAGCCTTCGCACGCGAGCGCTGGTCTGCCATGAGCGAGTCGAATGCCGCACGATCCACCGTGAGCCCGGCCTCTTCCGCCATCTCGAGCGTGAGGTCGATCGGGAAGCCATACGTGTCATGCAGCAGGAAGGCGGTATCGCCCGCGAGCTGCTTCTTCCCGGCCTTCTGCGTGTTCGAGACGGCCAGATCCAGGATGCCCGTGCCGCTGGTGAGCGTGCGGAGGAACGTCTCCTCCTCGGCGAACGCGAGGTGCGAGATCCTGTCGTAGTCCTTGGCGACCTCCGGGTACGCCGCCTTCATCGCGTCGCGCGATGCGGCGAAGAGCTCGGGGAACGTCACCGTGTCGACACCCAGCAGGCGCATCGCGCGCACCGAGCGGCGCAGGAGACGCCTCAGGATGTAGCCCCGCCCCTCGTTCGATGGCGTGACGCCGTCCGACATGAGCATGAGTGCACTGCGGATGTGGTCGGCGATGACGCGCAGGCGCACGTCATCCTCGTGGTTCGCCCCGTATTCCTTGCCTGCGAGAACGGCAGCTCGGTCGAGGACCGGCCGGACCTGGTCGATCTCGTACATGTTCTCGACGCCCTGCTTCAGGAAAGCGACGCGCTCGAGGCCCATGCCGGTGTCGATGTTCTTCTTGGGCAGCTCGCCGAGGATCTCGAAGTCGTGCTTGCCGGTTCCCTCGCCACGCAGGTACTGCATGAAGACGAGGTTCCAGATCTCGACATAACGGTCGTCGTCCGTCGCAGGTCCGCCATCCGCGCCATAGGCGGGACCTCGGTCGAAGAAGATCTCCGAGCACGGGCCGGCCGGGCCTGGCTGGCCGGTCGACCAGTAGTTGGTGTCCATCCCCAGGCCCTGGATGCGTTCATCCGGCAGGCCAGCGACGCGGCGCCAGATCTCGCGCGCTTCGTGGTCATCCTCGTAGACCGTGACCCAGAGGTCTTCAGGCGCGAACCCGAGTCCCCCTGCGTCCTCTGCCGTGGTCAGGAGCTCCCAGGCGTACGCGATCGCCTGCTCCTTGAAGTAGTCGCCGAACGAGAAGTTTCCGCACATCTGGAAGAACGTCCCGTGCCGCGGTGTCTTGCCGACCTCTTCGATGTCGTTGGTGCGGATGCACTTCTGCACGCTCGTGGCGCGCGGATACGGCGCTGGGACGAGGCCCGTGAGGTACGGCACGAACGGGACCATTCCGGCCACCGTGAAAAGAAGAGAGGGGTCATCGCTGACCAGTGACGCTGAGGGAACGACGGTGTGGCCGCGCTCCGCAAAGAATTCAAGCCAGCGTCTATGGATGTCGGCAGTCTGCATGGGGTCCGATGTGTCTTTGGTGCGCGGGCCGTGGCCCGGCTGATTACTTGGTGAGGTTGGAGATCGTGTCTTCCGCGTCGGCGATCACCGAACGCAGCTCAGCCTCGCGCTTGTGGTAGCCCTCGGCAACGGCGGAACCGAAGTCGCGCGCCTTCTGGTCGAGGTCGTTGAAGAAGCGCTTGCCCTGCGGCGTCTCATTGACCTTGTGCGCGACGACGAAACCGATAGCAGCGCCGGCAACGAGCCAAAGAAAGCTTTTCATTTTCTTACTCCCTGGTGAATGTGGCTTGGAATCGATCCGAATGGCTTGGGGCCAGTTTAGTCCGTGGTCTCGTGCCCGCGTTTGGCCGAGCCCTTGCGAGTAGGCCGGAATGTGCCCGCTCCGCGGAGTGCGACGCGGACGGCCGCCGTGAACCCGGCGAGCTTGATCAGCGGGCCGCCGACGCTTGCGGCGAAGAGAGCCACGAGAGCGGATGCGTTGCCGGTGACGTCCGCGACGTTCTTCGTGATGGTGTCGACGCGAGCGAGCTGCTTGTTCGCCTCACGGAGCGCGAGCGCCGTCTCATCGAGGATGGGCGTAATGCCCTCGGTGACGTCGCGGATGGAGCTCGTGGTCTCGTCGAGGACACGGCCCAGCTTGAGGAGCGGGATGGCCAGAAGACCGACGAGAACAGCGAAAACGCCGGCTGCGATCAAACCGGCGATATCTCCACCAGACACGGATCCCACCTTCCATTCCACGAACGGCATATAGAGCACGAATGAGCGGACCCCCGAAGGCAACCCGCTCACTAGCATATTGGTGCGCCGCTGGTCCTGTGGCGAACAGACGAAACGGGGGTCGCGGCACACGCCGCAACCCCCGCCTCGGGAACTGATGGTGTCGTTAGCGAGCCGCGTAGTACTCGACGACGAGCTGGACTTCACAGGTCACGGGGACCTCGGCGCGCTTGGGGCGACGAAGGAGACGCGCGTGCAGCTTGTCGAGCTCGACCTCGAGGTAGCCGGGCGTCTTCGGCAGAACGTCGACATGACCGCCGGCCGCTGCAACCTGGAACGGCTCAGTGCCCTCGCTCTTGGCCTTGACGTGGATGAGCTGGCCAGGCTTCACGCGGAACGACGGGCGGTCGACGAGCTGGCCGTCGACGAGGATGTGGCGGTGCACGACCATCTGGCGAGCCTGCGCGGTCGTGCGGGCGAAGCCGGCACGCAGCACGAGGGCGTCCAGACGCATCTCGAGCAGCTCGACCAGGTTCTCACCGGTCAGGCCCTGGGTGCGACGGGCCTCTTCGAACGCAATGCGGAGCTGCTTCTCGCGGATACCGTACTGGGCACGCAGACGCTGCTTTTCGCGCAGACGAACGGCGTAGTCAGAATCAGCCTTGCGCTTGGTGCGGCCGTGCTCACCCGGGGCATACGGGCGCTTCTCGAGGTACTTGGCAGCCTTCGGGGTCAGGGCAATGCCGAGTGCCCGCGAGAGGCGGGTCTTGCTACGGGTACGTGACTTGGTAGACACGGTTTCCTTTCGATCGTTTCTCTAATGATGTGTACGCGGGCGCACAACGGCATCCTGCGAAAATCAGGTGTCCTGAAATGTATGAGAAGGATTGGGCCAGGGGCACTCGGCTACAGAGCAGCTCCCGTTGAACGAAAGTCGACGCAGCCGCACGCGACAACCGTTTCTAGGCCGGTCTATCGTAGCACGGCCCGTGTCAGCGTCCGCGAATGATCCGGCGGAGCTTCGCGAGGCGTGCAGAGACGTCGCGCTCGTTGCCATGGTCGGTCGGTTCGTAGTAGACGGCGTTCTTCAGCTCATTCGGCAGGTACTGCTGCTCGACGACACCGAGCTCGGAATCGTGCGAATAGATATAGCCCTTGCCGTGGCCGAGACGCTTGGCGCCTGGGTAGTGGGCATCACGCAGGTGCTTGGGCACACGCCCGATCTTGCCCGCCCGAACGTCGGCGATGGCCTTGTCGAGAGCCATGTACGCTGCGTTCGATTTCGGTGCCGTCGCAAGGTAGACCACGGCCTCGGCCAGCGGGATACGCCCCTCCGGCATTCCGATGAGCTGGACGGCGTCTGCCGCGGCGACGGCGATCACGAGCGCCTGGGGGTCGGCGATCCCGATGTCTTCGCCCGCACTGACGATGATGCGCCTGGCGATGAACCGCGGGTCCTCCCCCGCCTCGATCATGCGTGCGAGGTAGTGGAGCGCGGCATCGACATCCGACCCCCGCACTGACTTGATGAACGCGCTGATGACGTCATAGTGCTCGTCGCCGTTCCGGTCGTAGCGCAGGAGCGCCCTGTCGACCGCGAGCGCGACGAGTTCCGTCGTGATCACCGGCTTCGTCTTCGACGTAGCCGGTACCGAAGAGCCGGCCGAGACGGATGCTGCCTCGAGCGCGGTCAGCGCGCGGCGGGCGTCGCCGGACGCGAGCCGGATGATGGCGGCGCGTGCCTCCGGATCCAGTTCGAACCGGCCACCGAGGCCGCGCTCGTCGGTCACTGCCCTGTCTACGACGATGCCGAGATCCACGTCGCTGAGGGTCTCGAGCGTCAACAACAGCGAGCGCGACAGCAGAGGGGAAATCACAGAGAACGACGGGTTCTCTGTCGTCGCCGCGACCAGGATGACCCAGCCGTTCTCGACCCCTGGCAGCAGTGCGTCCTGTTG
>JAVECW010000053.1 GCA_030841285.1 Microbacteriaceae bacterium | reverse complement strand
GATCGTGAACGGCACCTGGAGCGCGGCGAGCGGCAGGATGACCGCCCAGTAGGTGTTGTAGAGGTTGAGTGTCGTCGTGGTCGAGAACAGTGGCGTCAACAGGACGACTTCTGGCAGCGTGAGCGCGGCCAGCAGCATCCAGAAGTAGACCTCCTTGCCTCGGATGTGGAGCTTCGAGAATCCGAACGCGGCGAGCATGGTGAGCGCGTAGACGATCACGATCGTGCCGAGGGCGATGACGGCGCTGTTGCGGAAGAAGAGCGGGAGCTCGGGCACCGACAGCACGGTCACGTAGTTCTGCCAGCCGGCGCCCGCGAGCGAGCCCTGCACCATCGCGATCAGCGGAAACAGGAACGGCAGCACGAGGAGCGTGATGACGATCTGCAGCACGAGCTTGGCGCTGCGAGTGCGAGCCTCAAACATCAGCGCACCGCCTTCTTCTCGCGGCCGCGCGTGTTCAGGATGATGCCCATGACCAATGCGAGCACGAGCAGCATGATCGAGAGCGCCGCTCCGTAGCCGACGTTGCCGAGTGGGATGCTCTGGCGATAGATCAAGGTGCCCAGGAACTCGGTTGCGAAGTTCGGCCCGCCCATGGTCACGAGGTACGGGATGTCGAATGTCTTCAGGGCACCGATCGCGCTGAGCGTCGCCAGTGCAACCGTCGTCCCGCGGATGCCCGGCCAGATGATACTGACCAGGGTACGGATGTTGCCGGCACCGTCGATGCGGGCGGCCTCGAGCACCTCTGTCTCAATCTGCCCCATCGCCGCGTAATAGAGGATGAACGTCATCCCGGTCCATTGCCAGATCGTGATCGACATGATGACGGGAAGCGCAGTGCTCGACTGCGCGAGCCAGGGCTGGGCCAGTCCGCCGAGACCGACATGGGTGAGCACCCAGTTGAACTGGCCATCGTAGGCAAAGATCTGCCGGAACACGGGTGCCGTGATAGCGGGAGCCAGTACGACGGGGACGAAGAGGATGATCTTGTACAGGACTCCGAGCCGCACCTTGGAGTGCAGGAGAACCGCGAACAGAATCCCGAGTGCCGTCTGGATGACGAAGGTCACCAAGAAGCTGATGATCGTGTGCTGGATTGCTTCCCAGAACACCGGATCCTGGAAGACCTTCGTGTAGTTGGCTGCCCCGACGGGCGTCGGATCCGGCGCCGTGCCGTTCCAGTCGAGCGTCGAAATGTAGCCGGTGTAACCGATGCAGTAGTAGATCAGCCCGACGGAGAGCACGAGTGCCGGAAGGATCCAGAGGTATCCCCTGGGCTGCAGGAGGGGTCGCTTTCTGGGAGCGCCCCCTCCTGCCTGCCGGGGGGTTCCCACACGGATGGAACGCGTTGACGTGGTTGCAGTCATGGTGTTGCTTGCATCTTCTCTGTGTGAGGAACCGGATGGAACGCAGCGCTTAGCTGATGCCCGGGGTGGCCTGCAGCGTCGCCAGGGCTTCTTGTGGCGTCGCCTTGCCGCCCGCGACCGACGCAGAGGCGACACCAAGCGCCTGCCCTAGCGCCTTGTTGATCGCTCCGAGGCGCGGTTCGGTGACAGTGCCTGCTTGCTTGATCAGCGTGTCGAGCGTTGCCTGCTGCTTGGTGCTGTCCACGAGGGTGATGTCAGGCCAGCTCGGAGAGACGTTGGTGAGCGCAGAGATGTCGTTGAGGGCGTTCGACACCACCTGCTGCGCCTTCTGGTTGGTAGCAAGCCAGGTGACGAAGGTCTCAGCGGGCTTCTGCTGCTTCGACTTCACGTTGACGGCGAGTCCGAAGTCGGCGTCGCCGAACATCGGCGCTGGATTGCCCTTGCCCGCGACATCCGGGAACGGAATGGAGACGACCGGGAACGGCTTCGCATTCGCCACTCCCGCAGCAGAGACGGCTGCGGTCGCACCCGCCGCGGTCGAGTACTGCATGTACCAGGTACCCATCATGACCATGGCCGTCTTGCCGGAGAGGAAGTCGTTGTTCACATCCGGGTACTGCTGCGTACCGAGCGCACCAGTCTGCATGATGCCATTGCTGAACATCTTTTGGAAGATCGTCCAGGCCTGGACGAAGACCGGGTCGGTCCACTTGGCCTTGCCCGTGGACGCCTTGGTCCACAGACCCGGCTGGATGCTGTCAGAGATCGCGTGAATCAGGTCCATGTTGAATCCCGGATCTCCCGCGCCCTGCTCGAAGCAGGTGACGCCGTGGGACTTGAATGCCGCGCAGGTGCTGATCCACTCGTCGAGCGTCGTTGGCGGGGTCAGGTTGTACTTGGCGAAGAGATCCGGGTTGACCCACATCGGACCTGCAAAGGTGGAGCCGACCGAGAGCGCGGCGAGCTTGCCGCTCGACGTCGTGAGTCCGGCTGGACCGATCGGCGCGACCTTCGACTTCCAGTCGCTGCCGAGCGCCTTCGTGATGACGGGGGTGAGGTCGACCGCCGAGCCCTGGTACGAACCGATCGAACCGATGCCGCCACCGGGCGCCATGTTGAAGACATCCGGACCAACGGATGAGGCGAGGGCGGGGCGGATGACTGAGTCATAGCTCGCGGTCGCGACCTGCTTGTAGGTGACCGTGATGTTCGGATAGACCTTATTGAAGGCGGCGATGTACTGCTTGCCGACGCCGATCTCCGGCGTCCACCCCCACCAGGTGATCTTGCCCGAGGTGGCAGAGCCGGATGCGGTGGCCGTTGACGGGCTGCAC
Organism: Microbacteriaceae bacterium; assembly: GCA_030841285.1. Classification (GTDB taxonomy): domain Bacteria; phylum Actinomycetota; class Actinomycetes; order Actinomycetales; family Microbacteriaceae; genus JAUZGC01. Next base: position 15,106 of record JAVECW010000053.1, on the reverse strand, counting down.
CCGACGAGCGCAAGTGCGAGCGAGCTCGCTACTCCCAACGCAAGGACCAGGGTCCTGCGTTTCTTGGTGAAAGAGGATAGGAACATCGTTGTTTCTCCTTAGTTCCAGCCACGGCGTTATGACTGGATGGTTGCTGCGTCGAATCGTGCAAAAGTAACGCGGCGAAAGTTTACCGTCAAGGTTTATGCAATCATTAGAAAGTTTTCGTTCCGCTTTTTGTGGTCTCGCGATTGAGGAACCGTGCTCTCCCTGTTGGGCTGGCGCTGTTGGTTGGCGCGACATGGAAATGTTTCAACGTCAATTCGGCGATTGAGCTCTAAGGTATTGACATGCCGAGAAAGCAACCGCCGTCACCGGCGCACAAGCCCGCAACGCTTGACACGATTGCGCGGGACGCCGCCGTCTCCCTGTCGACGGCATCCAAGGTCCTGAATGGGCGCCCGGGCGTCGCCGACGAGACACGTGATCGTGTCGCCAAACTGCTCGAGCAGCACGGCTATCGGAAGCGCGGCACCGCCCAGACGTTCTCGCCGTCGATCGACCTCGTCTTCGGAGCGCTCGATGGGGCGTGGGCGATCGAGCTTATTCGCGGTGCAGTGGGAGTGGCACGCGAGAACGACCTGAGCCTGACCGTCATCGAGAGCGGTGACCGCCATTCCGCCGCGCCCGGCTGGGTCGACGCGGCAGTGCAGCGTGAACCCGTCGGTGTGATCCTCGTCGCATCAGACCTGCCCCCGGCCGACAAGTACCAGCTGCGCTCGCGCAACATCCCCTTCGTGGTCGTTGACCCGGCGGGCGATCCGGCACCGGATGTCCCCTCAATCGGCTCGACCAACTTCACCGGCGGGATGGCCGCGACCCGACATCTGATCGAACTCGGACACCGGCGAATCGGCGTCATCGCCGGACCAGACGACCTGATGAGTACACGCGCGCGCGTCGCTGGGTTCCGCTCCGCCATGGCTGCGGCGGACATCCCGATCGACGAGGAGCTCGTCCTCTCCGGCGAGTTCGCCGACGAAGCCGGCCCGGAGGCCGGCACCGCGCTGCTTTCGCTTCCGCATCCGCCGACCGCGATCTTCGCGACGAGCGACGTCAAGGCGCTCGGCGCATACGAGGCCGCGCGCGCGTTAGGCGTCGGCATCCCGGACGACCTGTCGATCGTCGGATACGACGACCTGCAATTCGCTAAGTGGGCGGGACCGCCCCTGACCACGATCCACCAGCCGCTCTCCGACATGGCGCATGAGGCCGCTCGCCTCATCATTCGTCTGCGCAACGAACCGCGCAGGGCGGTCGATCGGCTGGATCTCGCGACAACGCTGGTCGTCCGCGGCAGCACGAAGCGGCTCGGCTGACGCGGCTGCTGACCGGGCCGGCTGGGCCCGGGCCAGCCGGCCCGGTCGCCTACGGCTTCCCTGGTGAGTGCCAGTTCTCCCCGGCGATCTCCACGATCGAGATGAGGATGGTGTCCTGGCGGATGCCGAGTGCAACGATGTTGTCGACCATTGCCTTGTACATCCGCTGCTTCAGCTCGGACGAATAGCCGAACGAGGCGAGCACCTGGATGAAGATGATGTCGTCCCTGTCGGCACCCGGGAAGGTGCGGTCGAAGACGAGCTCGCCGGCATCGTGCAGGTTGAAGATCTGGAAGAGATCGTCGCTGGGCATGTCCAGGCCGTCCATGAGCCCGGCGTGGATTGCGGCGCTCAGCGCCTCCATCTGGGGTGCGCGGTCTCGGTGCATGTCTACGCGTGCGTGGGGCATTGCATTTCCTTTGTTCGGTGTGTCTGTTCGGTGTATCTGTTCAGTACTTCGATGGGAGGTCTGGTCAGTCGGCGTCGAGCCAGGACTCCGGCCCGGCCAGCTGATCGTCGAGCTCGCGCCAGAGGTCGTCCGGGAGTGGTTCGCGCGCGGCGCTCAGCGCTTTCTCCAGACGGGACGCGCTGCTGAGGCCGATGACCGTCATGCTCACCCGCTCATCGCGCAGTGAGAACTGCAGCGCCGCCGATGCCAGGTCCACGCCGAAGCGATCACAGGCACCGCTCATGGCCGCGACGGATTCGAGGATCGCCGGCTTCGCAGGGCGGTAGCCGTACGTGGTGAGGCCTGCCGTCGGCGCGGCCAGGATCCCGCCGCCGTAGATCGCCGCGTTCACCACGGCGACTCCTTCCCCGACCGCTCGGTCGATGAGCGCATCGGCGCTTCGATCGACCAGTGTCCAGCGATTGTGCACCAGGACGACTTCGAAGACGCCGGTATCGAGGTAGCGATTGAGCTCGGGCAAGAACCCCCCGGCCACGCCGAGGTGCCCGATCTCTCCGCTCTCGCGCATCGCCACGAGCGTCTCGAGCGCACCGCCGGGTGCAGTCAGGTCCTCAAAGCGATGGAACTCGGGATCGTGGAGATACACGAGGGGAAGCTCGGACAGCCCGAGTCGTTCCTTGCTCGCCTGGATGGATGCGCGTACATGCGCTCCGGAGAATGCGCCCGCCTGCCCGGCCACCTTCGTCGTCACGATCATGTCGGCCGGCAGCCCTCCGACGTCCGAGATTGCAGCGCCGATCCTGCGCTCGCTCTCGCCAGCTCCGTACGCTGCCGAGGTGTCGATGGTGCGAACCGGACTGTGCAGGACGGCGCGGATGGGCTCGATCGGGTCGGAGTCCACCGGCCTCTCCGCGCGCCCGTCGAAGGACGAACCGCCGGCGGCGATCGCCGAGACGCGGATGCCAGTGGAGCCGAGTGCGCGCATCCAGCCGGCATCCGTCATGGTCACTTTGCCCAGGCCTCGCGAGCCGTCGTGACCGGCTGGGCGGTCGCGGCCGACTCCTCGATCGCGAGACCGATCAGGTGATCCTGGCTGCCGTCTGCGAGGGGATACGGAGCAGGGCCATCACCGAGCACCCACGCCGACATCGCGGCAAGCAGGTTCGCCGCAGCGATGTCCTCGTCCGACATCCGCCTGCCCTTGAACGGGTTGCGGTACAGAACCTGGCCGTCGATCGAGATGTTGTCGAGATCGAACCCTTCGTGGTTCAGGTCGATTCCGGTCTGGCGGCGGAGCACGCGCGACTCGACGATGGCGTCATCCGACAGCCGCACGATGTTGTTGTCGTTGAACTCGCCGAGCGAACCGCGGATCAGAAGCCGGCGCGAACGCAGCGGATTGAACCACTGGAGATCGGTGAAGTCATAGAGCCCCATCGTTCCGCCGAAGTCCACGGTCGCAAGCGTCGTCGCTCTGTCCTGAGGTGTCAGGTCGTCCTGCCAAACGTCGTTGATGACCGGGTTGACGAGCGGCGCGGTGAAGTCGGTCGCGCGCACCGTCGTCTCGCCAAGCCCTGCCTGAAGGAATCCGCGCATGATCGCGACCGCGTGGTACTGGTGGTTCGACGACACATGCACCGACGTCGGCGTGCCGATCATCCCCTTCTCGACCGCCGCGAGCTTCGCGATATTTGACGGCATGTACATGCTGTGCTCCGCGACCTGGACCAGGTCCGTGCTGCCGACGCGCGTCCAGAGGTCACGGAGATCCTGCACGCCAGGCGCGGGTGGCGTCTCCACCATCACGGGGATGCCGGCTTCCGCGAACGCGATCGTCGGTTCCATGGCGCCCACCCGCGCGACTGCGACGAACGCGAAGTCGGGCTTGAGGTCGATGAGCTCCTCGACGCTGTCGTACGTGGTGAACCCCCACTTCGCCTCGACCGCGGAGCGCGTCTCCGCGCTGCGGCTGTGAACACCCACAACCTCGAATCGCTCCGGCAACAGCGTGGCCTGGCGAAGGAAGAAGGAGGCCCGTGGGCCTCCTCCGACGACAACGATGCGTGCTCGGGGAATGGAATCTGTCATGCTGTTTCTCCTGCTTTCGGCGGGTGAATCTCTCTGCTATTCAAAGAAACCTTCGCGAGGAGAGCACCCCATTCTGAGGGATATTGCGAGGTGCGTTCCGTCAGCGACCAACATATCCGCGGTAAGTATGGGGGTCAATCTTTACAGCATTATGCGAAAGTTTTCGTTCTACCGTTGCTGTAGGCTGGTAAACCACGCAGGACGACATCCGCGCAACGCCGCTCGTGAAAGGATCCACCGTGTCATCAACAGGCAACCCCGACTACCGCGACGCCGGGCTTGAATTCCCCGCCGGCTTCGTCTTTGGCTCCGCAACCGCCGCCTATCAGGTGGAGGGCGCGGCTCACGAAGGCGGTCGGGGCGCATCCATTTGGGATACCTTCAGCCGCGTCCCCGGCGCCGTCGTCAACGGCGACACGGGCGACATTGCGGACGACCACTACCACCGACTCGAGGAAGACCTCGACCTCATGGCGGAACTCGGCCTGCAGTCCTACCGGTTCTCGATCTCATGGCCACGCATCCAGCCGACCGGCCGAGGCGCAGCGAACGCCGAGGGCATCGACTTCTATTCGCGGCTGATCGACGGCCTGATCTCGCGTGGCATCACGCCAACCGTGACGCTGTACCACTGGGACCTTCCGCAGGCGCTGGAAGACGAAGGCGGCTGGACCAATCGCGACACCGCCACGGCATTCGCCGAGTACGCCCGGATCGTGGGTCACGCTTTCGGAGACCGGGTCGCGATGTGGACGACACTCAACGAGCCGTGGTGTGCGGCCTATCTTGGCTACGGATCGGGCGTGCATGCCCCTGGGCGCCAGGATCCGGTGGCCGCACTTCGCGCCGTGCACCACCTGAACCTCGCCCACGGCCTTGCGCTGACCGCGCTTCGTGAGACGGTGACCAACTCCCCCGAGTTCTCGGTGACGTTGAACGTGCACGCGCTGCGCCCGTCCGGGCCGACCGGACCCGAGGCGGTGCGCCGGCTCGACGCGCTCGGCAACCGCGCGTTCACGGGCCCGATGCTCAACGGCGAGTACCCGGCCGACCTCCTGGAGGACACCGCGGCGATCACGGACTGGGCGTTCGTTCTCCCCGGCGACTTGGCCGCAATCCACCAGCCGATCGATCTACTTGGCGTGAACTACTACTCGACATCGCTGGTGCGGATGCCGGAAGACACCGACGCCGCCTACGACCGGGCCGGTGCGACATGGCCCGGCTCGGAGCACGTCGAGCAGGTTCCGCAGGCCGGCCCCTTCACCGCGATGGGATGGAATATCGAGCCGAGCGGGCTCCAGGAGTTGCTGGAACTTCTCGCCGAACGTCACCCCGGCCTGCCCATGATGATCACCGAGAACGGCGCGGCGTTCGACGACGTGCCCGACGACGACGGCCAGATCCACGATGACGCCCGAACGGACTACCTTCGTCGCCATATCACCGCCGTTCACCGGGCGATGGATGCCGGCGTCGACCTGCGCGGGTACTTCGTATGGTCGCTGCTCGACAACTTCGAGTGGGCCTTGGGCTACACGAAGCGTTTCGGCATCGTCTACGTCGACTACAACACACTGGAGCGCACGCCCAAGGACAGCGCACGCTGGTTCGCCGAACTCTGCCGAACGAAGCGCCTGCCCGACTAGCCCACTGCCTGCCGTGCCTACAGCGACGTGATCGTCAGCGCCAGCGTTGCCGCGTTGAGCATGAGGAGGCCCGTCGCCAGGCCGAACTGCCCCGACAGATCGTGCGCGAGAACATGCGTGTACATGGCACAGACGAAGAAGATCACGAGACCGGCCGCCGCCGCGATGCCGATCACAGGCATCCAGAGCAGCCCGACGAGCAGTCCGAGCGCACCCGCGGTTTTCAGGGTGCCGATTGGAAACGTCAGCCAGGACACCGGGACGCCCGCCTTGGCCATCCCGGGCAGGATCGGCTTGAAATGAACCAGGGCGGCGATGCCGGAGAAGCCGTTCGCGACAATCGCCGCAATCAGCACTGCGACGTATGCGGTGTGCATGGGATGCTCCGATCGATGGAGTTGGTCAAACGCGGGGGTAGCAGGATCAGTACGCGATGCCCAGCGGCTGTCGGATCGTCGCCGGATTCTGGAGTGCCGCGAGCATCGCATGGGCGGCATCCGCGCGGGAGATGGAATACCCGCGGGGCACATTGGCGCCGACCGCCGTGCGGTAGGTCGTGGTCAGTGGGCTGTTCACCAGCTTGGGTGGTCGCAGGATCGTCCAATCGGTGGCACTGCTGCGGATGTCGAGCTCCATCGCCGTGAGGTCGGCATAGAGATCGCGCAGAAGGGCGCCCATGAACGGCAGCAGGAGTCGTCGGTTGACGAAGCTGTCGCCATCCGGAATCGGACCGACCGGGACTGCGCTCACCGCGACGAAACGGCGGACGCCACTCGCCTCAAGAGCACGCAGGATCCCGCGGGTCGCGGTGGAGGCGACCGGACCATCCTTGCGGCCTCGCGGGCCGACCGCGGAGATCGCGCCATCGCTGCCCGCCAGCGTGGGGAGCAGAGCGGCCAAGTCGCCCAGATCGGACACGGTCGCCACCTCGAGACCGGCATCCCGAACCTCAAGACGGGCCGGATCCCGCACAACGGCAGTCACGTCGTGACCCCCGGCGAGCGCTTGCCGCACGAGCTGCCCGCCAATGCCGCCGCTCGCCCCAAAGATTGTGAGCTTCATCCGTGTCTCTCTCTGTCAGGTGGATTGCCAATCAATCACTTTGTCATTATGCATGACAATCACTTAGCGTTGCAATCACTGACTGGTACGATTTTCGGATGAGCGATGCCACGCAATCCGCGCACCCGCCGGCGCTCGCCACACGGGTGAGCTTCCTGCTCTCCCAGCTCGGGTCGGATAGCGCGCAGCAATTCACCGAGCACCTCGCGCCGCTCGGCATCCAACCGGTGCATTTCGGGCTCTTGGTTCACCTCGCACGAACCGACGGACAGTCACAGCAGCGGCTCGCGGACGCCCTCGGAATCCACCGCAACAGGATGGTGGGACTGATTGACGACCTCGAGCACCGAGGCCTCGTCGAGCGCCGGCAACACCCGAGCGATCGTCGCGCGCACGCGATCTATCTCACAGCTGCCGCCCATGAGCTACTCCCACGCGCCAACCGGGTTGCCGATGACCAGGAGGCAGCGCTCCTTAACGAAATGGATGCCGCCGACCGCGCGACCCTCATCTCGCTACTCCAGCGCCTCGCCGACCACACCGGCCAGCGGCCCGATGTGCATCCGGGGCTGCAAGGGCAACGTCGGACCTGAGGAAGTCGCCTCATTTGGTCACTTGCCAAGATCATCGTCGTTGAGGTGACAATATTGGCACGCTGAGCGACACCGACCACTGGGGGCACAATGGGGATCTCTTCGAGGAAGATTCGAAAGCAGAAGGATGCCGAGTTGGCCGAGCTCTGCCGGCGTGACGGGCACCAATGGGTGACCTTGAGTGTGCCACCGTTCAAGAACATTGGTACGGATGCGTTCCGGCTGCCACCCCAGCAGACCAAGTACTGCGCCCGCTGCGGTGCGAACGCCTAACTGCCGAATTCTGCGCACCGCATCTGTCAGAAGACGACCTCGTCGTGAGTCGCGATCCCAAAGGACTGTCCCGGATATCGCAGGCCCGCGAAGTACATGTTCGTGTGCGCCACGATCTGTTCGCCACTGATCTCGACACCGTCCCACGTGGCGCTGGAAGTCGTGTGCGCGTCGCTCACGAGCGTCACGTCGAAGCCTTCGGCCGCGGCCCGCTGAGTCGTGGTTCGGATGCAGTAATCCGACTGCGCCCCCGCCACCACCAGCTGCGTCGCACCGATTCGTGCGAGCACCTCGGCGAGGTCAGTGTTGACGAAAGAGTCCCGATAGGTCTTGTGAACGAGCGGCTCGGCATCCGCCCGCGAGAGCGGTGGCGCCAGCCGCCACCCAGGAGAGTCGCGCGGAAAGTCGTCCTCGTCCTGCACCCAGACAACAGGAACACCGGATGCGCGGGCGCGCTCAACCAGGATCGCCGTGCGCTGAACGACGCCATCGACATCCACGCAATTCGCGAGCACGCCGTGCTGGAGATCGATCACCAGTACGACGGTCTGGTCCGTGGGTTCGGTCACGAACTCATCCTGCCCCTCAGCCGCGTTCAACAACACCCGCTCGCTTCCGTCGAACCGCCAAGACGAAATCCGCGAGCGGAAACGGACCAAGCGCGTTGACCCCTCCCCCGCGCAGTGGCCTGAATCGCGTGGCGATCACTCCATCCGTGGTGGTCAGATGAATGAGCTCCCTGCTCATTGGACCAAATGTCTTGCTCAGGATGCCATGTAGGTCATGCTGAACGTTGCTGATGGCAGCGACCTCAGGCCATTCAATCGTCCGCTCAGACGAGGATGCATCGAAGAAGGTCAACCCCGAGGAATCAGCTTGAAGCACGCCCAAGTAGTGTTCGCGATCCCCTTCGGGCCAGATCTCGACGATGGTGACAAGTGCGTTCGGGTGCTCGACTGCAAGGCGTCGGCGGAGTTGCCTCGCCCAGCGCGCGCGACGCCATAGCCCCAGCTCGGCCAACAAAACCAAGACGAGAGTGGCGTAAATGAGCGCATCCCATGGCCCCGGGATAAACGCCTGCACCATTGGGATTACGAAGATCAGGAGGAGGAGAAGGGCGACAGGTAGGAAACCTCTCCATCGCCCGCCGCTACCCATGGTCACGAGAGAGACACTATGGGCTGCGACGTCAACCTCGATATGCCCCGTTCAGGGCAGTCGGGTACAAGCGAGCGAGAGCCGCTTGCAATGCAAGGGAACCGAATGACGAGTGCGGACAATACAGAGCGTGGACGATAGCGGACCCCCGACGGACGCGGCACTCATTGCCGCGGCCAATCGCGGCGATGGACACTCGTTCGGCTACTTGTACGACCGGCACCGCGACCGCGTGTTTCGCCATGTGCTGCGCCTGAGCGACTCGCTCGCCGACGCCGAAGACCTCGTCGCCCTCGTCTTCGCCGAAGCGTGGCGGAAACGTGACACGATCCGCGTCGTTAACGAAACGATCCTGCCGTGGCTTCTCGTCACCGCCAACAACCTGGCCCGCAACAGTGCCAGGGCCAAGCGACGCTACCAGTCCTTCCTGGCCCGGATCCCGCATCCACCGCACGAACCCGACCACGCGGACGCGGTGATCGATCGGCTGGCGAAACGGGTGCAGCACGCGGCGATGCGATCCGCGTTCGACCGCCTCAGCATCCGGGATCGCGAGATCCTCGCCCTGTGCGTGCTCGAAGAACTCAGCACCGCGGATGCCGCGCTCGCTCTCGGAATTCCGGCCGGCACGGTCAAATCCCGTCTCTCCCGCGCGAAGACCCGGCTCGCGGCATCCGTCGCCGGCGATGCCAGCCTCGACATCCTCAGGAGCTCGCTGTGAACGACATCCGCTTCACGCAGCTGCGCAGCGACTCGATTCGGTCGCTGTTGGTCGCGATGGTCGAGGATGACGCGGCCGCCACTGCCACACGTCGTCCTTCGCGACGGCGCTGGTTCGTCGCTGGGGCGATTGCGTTCGGTGCGATCGCGAGCGTCGGTGCCGCGGCCGTCCTCGCAGACCACGCCGGCTGGATTGCCCTGCCAAGCACCGACCCGTCCGCGGCGCCGTCGTACGCACCCATCCCGAGCTGGCCGGTGAACGCGAATGGCCAGACCTACGGGCCGCAAGGCAACAGCCCCGTGGCACCCGACCTCATCCTCGTCGACGGCACCACGGCCACCGGCGGATCCGTCCTCGGCTATGTGTACAGCAAAGACCTGACCAAGGCTGAGAACTGGGGCGGCGCACCGCCCACATCGCCTGCGCAGGCGATCAAGCAGCAGGAGGAGGGGAGGATCAAATACCCGAACGGCCAGGAGGTCCCGGTCTACAAGAGCGATGGGAAGACCGTCGTCGGCATCTTCCGAATCGGCCCGTAGATCGCACCATCCTCGCGCACTGCGTGCCTAGTTGTATCGCGGCTGTGGATACCGCTGGGTGACGATTGCTCGGATGGCACTCGCCGCCGCACCGCGGGCCCAGTCGTCGAACGAGTGCGGGCGGATCACGATGCGGCAGTTGGCCGCGGCGCCAAAGGCGTGTTCTGCAAACGCCGCACGCAGCCGCTGGTCGTACAGGTCATAGTCGGCGACGCCCTCGCCGGAGATCAGAACGAGTTGCGGACCGGCCAGGTTGACCATGGTCGCGATCGCGGTCCCGATCACGGTCCCGGCCTCGTCAAACGCAGCGACGGCAAGCGGGTCCCCGGCATGGGCGAGATCCACGGCATCCTGCAGGGTGAGGTCTGCTCGCCCGCCGCCTTCCGCAACCGCTTTCACGATCGCACTCGATGACGCGACGGCTTCGACGCATCCTCGGCGCCCGCAGGTGCAGATGTGATCGGGTGAGGTCAGGGGAAGGTGACCGATCTCTCCGGCTACCCCGTATGCACCCTCCACGACTTCGCCGTTGAGGTGCAACCCGCAGCCAATGCCGCTTCCGATTGTGACAATGGCGAACGAGGCGGTACCGACACCGACACCGAACCAGTGTTCGGCGATCGTGAGCGCGCGTACATCGTTGTCGATGAGCACTCCGCATTGCAGGCGCTCATGGAGAAACGACCCGAGGGGCAGATTGCTCCAGCCCAGAAGCGCGGATTCACGTACGACGCCGTTCTCGCTGTCCACATCGCCGGAGACGGAGACGCCGACGCCGGCAATATTCGTTCCACCATCGCCAAGGAGCAGCTTGAGCTGCGACACGACCGCGTCGATCCCATCAATGACGGTGCCGAATTCGGTGCCGTCGATCTTCAGGTGCACGGTCGCAAGGATCTCGGCCGCGACATTGGTGGCCACTCCGATGATGTCATCGGCGTTGACCTTGACGCCGATCACCACGAGCGCCTCGGGCAGGACGCGAAGAGGGTTGGCGGGACGACCCGGCAGGCCGCCCTTGAGCGACTCGAGGTTGTCAGCCACGATGCCCGCACTAATAAGAGGAGCGACCGCCTTGGTGACGGCGGCCTGCGACAGCCCGGTGAGACGTGCCACGTCGACGCGCGAAATCGGACCGCGAGTGAGGATCCTCGTGAAGACGTCGACGGCGGCCGGGGAGGCGTTCCTGAGGAGCTCGACGGTGGGGTGGGGCGTGCTCGCGGCGAAGGTCTCGGCCATCGTGCTTCCCCCCTCTTTCGTCGCTCCAACAATAATCTGTGTCATTCGTCCTCCCCGCAGGCGGATGGGAAGGGGAACCGCACCAGCGGCGCCCCTCCCCGATTCAGGTGAACGCGATCGCTATTTCGCGAGGATCGCCTTGGTCTGGGCAGCCATGTCCGTGAAGACGCTGTCGGTCTTCTCTCCCGAGAAGTAGGCCTGGAACAGCGGAGTCATCGTGTCGTTGATCTGCTGCCCGTTCACTGTCGGCGGTGCCGGGTAGAGCTCCTTGTTCTCAAGCGCCTTCGTGAACACCGACAGGTCGACGCCTTGCTTCAGTTGCGCGTCCGCGGCCGCGGTCATCGACGCGCTGATCGACGGCAGGAACGTTCCATCCGCACCAGCGAGCGACTGGCAAGCCGTCGAACCCATGTACGTCACCCATTTCCAGGTGGCGTCGAGGTGCTTCGTGCCAACGAAAATGTTGTTCGCGTTGGAGTTGCTGATGACCGAGCGACCCTTGGGTCCCTCGACGGTGGGGGCGATGCCGACGCTGAGTCCCGGAACCTTGGCATAGGTCGTCGCGTCCCACGATCCGCCCTCCATCATCGCGACCTTGCCAGAGCTGAGTTGCTCCGTGCCCGATACGGTCAGGGAGCCGAACTTGGGAGCGAAGCCACGGTCCTCGAGGGAGCGCACCCAGTCCATCGTCTTGACGAAGTCAGGGCTGTCGTACTGGAGCTTGGTCGGCCACGCGGACTTGTCGCCGAGGCGCCAGCCCGTGGTGGAGATAAAGGCGTTCCATGAGGTCTGCCCATTGAAGTCACCCGATGACAGGCTTCCGATTCCGTAGGTCTTCACCTTGGTCTTGTCGAAGCCTGGCTGGTCGCCGCGCACGCCATTCTGATCGATCGTGAGGTGAGCGACGATCTTGTCGAACGTTCCGGTGCCATTGAGGTTCCATGTCATCGTGTTGATGTCATTGTCGGAGTAGCCGGCCGCCTTGACTGCATCCTTGTTGAAATAGAACGCGGCAGATGCCCAGTCGAGCGGCAGACCGTACTGCTTGCCATCCGTGTACTTCCACGAGTCGAGGCCCACCGAAAACACCGAGGTGTCGAAGTTGGTCTTCTTGATCAGGTCGTCGAGAGGCATGATCTGCTTCTGTGATGCATACGCGCCGAGCAGCGGCACACTGTTCTGGAATGCGTCCGGTGCGGTTCCGGAGACGAAGCCCGCCGTGAGCTTGGTGAAGTAGTCGGTGACCGCGTACTGGGAGATGGTGACCTTGATGTCCGGATTCGCCTTCTCGAAGCCGGGAAGGCACTTCTTGTATGACGCGGCCTGCTTCTCATCCCAGGTCCACCAGTTGACGGTGCCGCTCGCGGAGCCTGTGCCGGCTCCGGCGGAGCACGCGCTCAGCGCGGCGGCGATGCCGGCGACGGCGAGCATGGAGATAATTCGTCGTATCTTCATTGGATCCTCTTATTCATTGTCGAGAGCGCCCCTCCGCCGATGGCACCGAGCACCGATGCTCCGGCCGTTGGGAGGTGTTCGCCCTGGGTGGGGTTGGTGCTTGGGGTGGGTTCATGGGTGAACGCGGCGATCGTGTCGCGGGCGAACGCGATGGCGTTCGCGTCGTCCTCTGATCCACCGGCCTCGTGGCCGTTGTACGGCCACACGTTCATGTGCTTGTCCCCGGCGTAGGCGTTGAAGGCGCCGAATACGGTGGACGGTGGGGTGATGGGATCCATCAGTCCGGTCGAGAACAGCGCTGGCGCCTGTGCACGCTTCGCGTGGTTGACTCCGTCGACATAGCTGAGCGTGTGGAGGGCCCGCGCGGTGAGATCGCGGCGTGCGGCGAAGAACTGGCCGAGCTCGGCGTAGGGGAACGCATCCGTAATGATGGATGCGCGTGCGAAGTCGCAGAGGAACGGCGCCTGCACGATCAACCCGGCCAGGTCGGGAACGAGACCCGCGGTCGCAAGCGCGATGCCGCCGCCCTGGCTCATTCCGGCCGCGAACACCCTGGACGGATCGACGGCCTCGAGCGATCGCACTGCCTCCACGGCGCGCACCGCGTCGGTGAAGACGCGACGATAGAAGTAGTCGAACGGCGAGGCGATGCCGCGGGTCATGAAGCCGGGAACGGATGGGCCCGATCCGACCGGGTCGCCGGTGGCACTGGTCGACGTGCCGCGCACGTCAACGTAGAGATGCGCGTACCCGGCGGCCGACCAGAGCAGGTCGCGCAGGGCATGGCCCCGCCCGTTGCCGTAGCCCGGGAACTGCACGACCGCGGCGAGCCGACCCGCCCTCTCGCGTGGCAGCCGCAACCAGCCGTGGATGCGAGCGCCGCCGAACCCCGAGAATGTCAGGTCATAGACATCCGTGCTGGCGAGTCCGGCGTCGACCGGGGTGACCGCGACGTCCAGCGGGTGTTGCCGCGCCTCCGCAAGGGTGTTCTCCCAGAACTCGTCGAAATCGGCGGGTTCGCTCTGGCTGCTTCGGTAATGCCACAGTTCGGCTTCGGGGATGTCGACGTTCATGCTCTGTCCTCGGAGAGTTCGGCGAGCGCGATGCTCAGGGTGTCCAGTGCGGGCAGGATGACCGCGGTCTCGGTGCCGTCATGAACGAGGGTGAGCTCGGCGGCGTTGTCGGTCAGGTTGTGGAGAATCGCTCTCGAGACGCGACCGTCGGCCCAGTCGAGATCAACGCTCAGGCCGCCGCGCGCCCGTACCCCGCGGACGCGTCCGTCGGTCCACTCGGCCGGCAGCGCAGGGAGCAGCACCAAGCGACCGCCGTGACTTTGGATGAGCATCTCGACGAGCGCGGCGGTGAACCCGAGATTCCCGTCGATCTGGAATGGCGGATGTGTGCTGAACAGGTTCGGCAGCAGCCCACCCCATTCCGACCCATCGACCGGAGCGAACTTCTCCACGTCACGTTCGAATGGTCTGGTCGCCTCGAGGAAAAGGTCCCGAGCTTCCGCAGCGTCGCCAAGGCGCGCCCGCAGCGCGATCTTCCAGGCCCACGACCACCCCATCGCGCCCGGGCCGCGAGCGTCCAGGAAACGGCGAGCGGCCCCGGCCAGAAGCGGGGTGTCTTGCGGCGTGATCTGGCCGAGGGGGTACAGCGCAACCAGCGGTGACATGTGGCGGTGATGCGGATCGACTTCGACGACATCGATCCCCCATTCTCGGAGGCTGCCGTCAGCAGTGAGTGCTGGAGCAGGGAGGCGACCGAGCGCAACCCGCAGCTCCTCATCAAGCGATGCGTCGCCACTGGATGCGTCGCCTGCAAGCGCAGCAATCGCCGCCCGCGACCTTTCGAACAGCGCGCGGATGAGCGCGATGTCCATCGCCGCCGAGGGGGCCACGGATGCCGCGCGACCGTCCGGACCACTGAAGACATTCTCCGGTGAGGTGGACGGGATCGTGCGCAGCTCGCCCGTCGCCTCGTCGACGACGAGCCAGTCGAGACAGAATTCCGCGGCTCCTCGCAACAGCGGCCAGGCCACAGCGCGCAGATACTCGCGGTCGAGCGTGAACTCGTAGTGATCCCACAGATTGTGGGTCAACCACACGCCGCCCATCATCCAGATTGCCCAGCTGGGATTACCGTGACCCATGCCAACGGGCAACGCCCATCCCCACATATCCGTGTTGTGGTGCGCAACCCAGCCGCGAGCGCCATAGAGCTCGCGAGCAACCTCGCGCCCGTTCACCGCCATCTTCGCGACAAGCTCCGCCAGCGGAGCGACGCAATCCGGCAGGCCGGCACTGTTCGCCGCCCAATAGTTCATCTGCGTGTTGATGTTGATCGTGTAGTTGGACGACCATGCCGGACGCAGCTCGGCATTCCAGATTCCCTGGAGGTTGGCAGGAGGCGTGCCCGCGCGCGACGATGCCGCGAGCAGGTAGCGGCCGAATGCGGCCATCACGGTGGCCCGCAGGGCATCGTCGCCGCCGTAGAGAACATCTTCCCGCACTCGCCAGGTTCCGCCGCGACGAGCGCCGATCGTTACGCTCGTCGAAC
>JAVECW010000043.1 GCA_030841285.1 Microbacteriaceae bacterium | reverse complement strand
GAGCGTCGTATTACGCCGCCACCCAGCTGCTTGCCGCAATCGAGCAGCCACCGGCGCTGAAGGCGATCGCGCCACAGATCACAACGTCCGAGTACTACGAGAACTGGATTTACCAGGGCGGCGCATTACAGGTGGGGTTCGCGCTCTTCTGGGCGCTCGGGCTGGCCGCCTCCGAGCTCACCCGCCGTCAGGCCGCGGGAGAGGATCTCTCTGTCGAAGCCGCTGCGTTACGCCCGCTTCTCGCCGACCCTCATGCGGCTTTCCGCGCGAGGCCGCTCGACGGCCTGGCAGTGGCGTCTATGCTGCCCGCCTGGGGCGAATGGCTACGACACCCGACTCGCGACGACTACTGGGTTGCACGGAGCGTCTCCGAACACTTCGACCGAATCGACGTGCCAGCCCTGCACGTCAGCGGGTGGTTCGACCTCTTCCATCGAGGTACCATCGAGAACTTCCGTGGACTGAGCGCTCGCGGTGTCGCCGAGCAGTCGATCATCATCGGGCCCTGGGCACACGCGGTCGCATACGACGCGCTCGGCGAGGTCGACTTCGGTGGCGCGGCGGCCGCCGCAGCACTCGACATGACCCGAATTCAGCTCGACTGGTTTCGCCAGTTCCTCACCGACGAATCCGAGGGCCCACGACGCGCACCGGTAACGGTTTTCGTTATGGGAGCGAATGTCTGGCGCCATGAGACGGCGTGGCCGCCCGAGCGAGCCACGCTCACCACCTTTACGTTCGGCGTCGCGGACGACGGCACCGGAACTCTTCGCCGTGGTGGCCCGACGGGAGGGGGGTGGCGCAGCTTCGACTTCGACCCGGCCGACCCAGTGCCAACGCTCGGTGGCGGAACCCTGCTCCCTGGTGCCTACACCTCCCTCAACTCGGGACCCCGCGACCAACGGCCGATCGAGGCACGAGCGGACGTGCTCGTGTATACCGGGGAGACCCTCGACGCCGACATCGAACTGTGCGGCGACGTGCAGGTCACGCTTTGGGCCGCGACCTCAGCCGCGGACACCGACTGGACGGCGAAACTCGTCGACGTGCATCCGGATGGCCGAGCGATCAGCGTCTGCGATGGCATCGTCCGTGCGCGATATCGCTTGGGCACCTCGGCTGCGCGAATGCTCGAACCCAATAGCCCGCACGAATTCGTCCTCGACCTCGGCACCACGGCAATCGTCATCCCGGCCGGGCACGCCTTACGAGTTGAGATCTCCAGCTCCAACTTTCCGCGATTCGATGTCAACCCGAACCACGGGGGCGACGTCGCCTCAGCGACCGAGGCCGATTACCAGGTCGCACATCAACGCGTACTACACGGCGTTGACCACCCATCGCGGCTCCAAGTCTTCACGGTAGACCCACAGCAGCATCAAGACCCGACGAACTAATAGTTCGGACCACGTTCCGAACGCTTCAGCCTTTTGCACCGGAACGGGTTATTGAGCAGGTCGCAAACAACTAGGCGTCGTAGGGTACGAAGTCGAACTCGCAGAACTCGGCGACTTCGTTCTTCCACCTGGTTTCGACGAACTGGATGTGATCCTCGTGTGCGCTATATGCGTCATACTCCGCCTGGTCGCGAAAATTCATAGCGAACTGGAACGCAAACTGCGTCTGCGAGCTCACCTGCCGAGCGATCGAAAAGGCCTCAACGCCTGGCACGCCGGTGAGCACCCGACGACCCGTATCGAGGAAATTCGCTTCCTCTTCGGATCCAGCAGGGTGCACAAGGGTGAAAACGACAGTGTGGCGAATCATCGGTCTCCGTTCATGACGAGATCGTGGCTCCGTGGCGGAGCTACAAGACTGCGGCGCTCGCACTTCATGGGGCGGGCAACAACGCATCCAAGCCTATGACCGTGTGGGCTACGTCAGTCCACTCGCGCCCGGCTCAGGGGTGCACCTGTGAGCCCACGCCCTTGTCGAGGCGGAGCGACTGCATCAGCATGAACGTCGTCGTGTACGTGAGCGCCTCGATGTCGGCCGCAGCCAGCAGGCCGGTGTACTTCGCCACGACTGGCTTGGTGGCGGTCGTGGTGATCTCTGTGAGGTATCCGTTTACCCACCCCCACGCGTTCGCGCCGTACTTCACGAAGTACTGCGTGGGGTCGACCGATGCCAACGCCGCATACGAAGCGGCGACGACGTCGGCGATGTAGGTCTGATGCAGCTCGACGTCGGCGCGGGTGCCGAGTCTTCCCAGATGACCGGCGATGAGGTGCGTCCACGAAAACTTCATCGCCTGGGCAGGCGCGTCGATGTATCCCGGCATGTCCTCGCTGAGGTTCGCGTTGAAGATCGGCACCCATCCCGGGTTGACGATGTCGATGAGCATCAGCGCGTCGTGACCGGGGAAGTGAACGAAGATGTTGTCCGGAGTGTGGTTCGGACCGTGGAACGCCAGGTCGACCCGCTCACCGCCGATCTCCAGCGTGAGTGTGTCGGTGAAGGTGACCTCGGGTGCGGGCCGAGTGGGATCGCCGTCGCGCAGCAGTAGCCGCCTGGTCTCCGCATGCCCGATCAGAGTCGCGTCGGGGAACAGGTTCGCGGCGCCGGCATGGTCGGCGTGGTGATGCGAGTAGACCAGGTGCGTCACCCTGTTCGGGGTGCCTTGTGCCTCGGCGATCTCGTCGATGGCGCGCTGCAGGTTGTGGCCGAGGGTCGGCGGCGCGTCGAACAGCATGACGCCCTCTGGAGTTGCGAGGAACGCCGCCACGTAGACGCTGTCGGTCACCCAGAAGAGGTTCCTTTCCACCGTTCCGACGTGGTAGCCGTGCTCATTGAGGGCTGGGCCGAGGGCGGTTTCGGGCAGCGGCGCGTAGTCCGGGAGAGCGGGAGAGTCGACCGAATCGGCCATGATGTACTTCCTTCGAGGTTGGTGCGAGTCGTGCTCGCACGGGCGGTCCTCCGGTGAAACGTTAGACCTGTTTATTTGCGTGCGCAAGCACTATTATGGATTCGCTCGAAGAACTGGAGGACATGATGGATGAAGCTTCTGTTGCGATAGTGGTGGGCGCCGGCGGAGCGCTCGGTCGGGCGGTCGCGGCCGGCCTGGCGG
>JAVECW010000057.1 GCA_030841285.1 Microbacteriaceae bacterium | reverse complement strand
CGCGCTCCCCGCGGGCTTGCAGAACGGCGATCGCCTGCCGGAGCCGATCTACACCCCGGCCTGGAAGGCCCCCCTCGGCCAGCACGACGAGAACATCCCGTTCGAGCGCACAGTCGAACTCGTCGGTGCCGGAGCCGCCGCAGAACTGCGCGACCTCTCTCTCGAGGTCTACGCACGGGCATCCGCGATTGCCGAAGCTCGAGGGGTCATCATCGCCGACACCAAATTCGAGTTCGGGGCCGACCGCTCGACGGGCGTCACGACCCTCGCAGACGAGGTGCTCACGAGCGACTCGAGCCGGTATTGGGATGCCGCAGCGCACGCGAGCGGGACCACGCCGGACGAGCGCATGGCCAGCTTCGACAAGCAGATCGTGCGCAACTGGCTCGCGGCGAATTGGAACCCATCCGACTCGTCTGGCCAGGCGACACCGCCGCCACCACTGCCCGCCGACATTGTCGAGCGCACCGCGGCGCGCTACCGCGAGCTCTTGGAGCGCCTGAGCTCCGACTGAAGCACTCGGGCTCGGATTGGCTGAGAAATAGTCAGGTGAGCAATCGCGTTGTTGTTCGCATGGAAGATGAACAGCCGGGCCTCCGCGCCGGGGATCGCCTCGCCGCGGATACCTCGATGGGGCCGGTCACCCTTCGCGTCGCCAATCTCGACGCCATGGTCGCCTACTACCGCGACGCCGTCAGCCTCACCCTGCTGAGCCAGGATGGGCCCATTGCCGTGCTCGGCCGCGGCACGACGCCCATCGTGATCCTGCAGTTCGCGCCGGAGCTCAAGCACGCCGGGCCGCGTGAGGCCGGGCTGTTCCACACGGCCATCCTGTTCGAGACCAAGGAGGCGCTCGCCGCTGCGGTCTACTCCGTCGCGAAGCACGCGCCAGGAACCTTCACCGGCAGTGCCGACCACCTCGTGAGCAACGCCTTCTACTTCACCGATCCGGAGGGCAACGGGGTCGAGCTCTACTGGGACCGTGTCCGCACAGAGTGGAGTTGGACGCACGGCACGCTCGAGATGGGCACGCTCTACCTCGACCCGAACAAGTTCCTGGAGGAGAACCTGACGGATGCCGCGGTTGAGAACCCGATCATCGGCGGCGGCGTCGTCGGCCATGTGCATCTCTCCGTTGGTGATGTGGAGAGCGCGCGCGAGTTCTACGTCAACCGCCTGGGCTTCGAGACCACCGTGGAGATTCCTGGCTCAGCGCTTTTCGTGAGTGCAGGCGGCTACCACCACCACATGGCGATGAACACCTGGAACAGCAAGGGTGCGGGCAGGCGCAAGCTCGCGCTGGGTCTCGGCCAGGTCGAGATCCTGGTTCCGAGTGCCGACGATCTCGGTTCTCTCGTCGAGCGGATGGAGCACTACGGCATCCAGGGGCGCGACGATGGCAACGCGGTGAGCTTCGACGACCCGTGGGCCAACCTCATCCGAGCGACGGTCGGGCACTCCTAGCGACGCTGGAGCGGTCACACAACGCCGCTACTCCGCTGCGCTCACGTTCGCTGCGGCCGCCGCTGCGGTCTGCGATTGCGTCCAGTCCGTGACGGCTTTGGGTTTCGCGAAGAAGAGGACCACAACGGCGCCCACGAGCGAGATCCCGGCAGGCAGGAGCAGCGACTGCGCCATCGCGGCGGTGAAACCCGCGTGCAGCGCCTGTGGGAGTGCCCCGCTCAGAGTGAAGTCGGCCGCGCCGCTCCCGCCCGGCTGCTGAGGGAGTTCCGCGATCAGACGCGCCTGGATCAGGGCTGCGATGGATGCGCTGCCCAACACCGCGCCGACCTGGCGCGTCGTGTTGTAGACGCCCGATCCTGCGCCAGCCTGTTGGGGTGGCAGGTTGCGCGTGGCCGTGGTCGAGATCGGCGCCCAGATCGCCGCGTTGGCGACGCCGAGGACGGCGCTCGGCAGCAACAGCATCCAGATCGCGACGCTCGGCGTGAGCATGACCGAGTACCAGTAGAGCGCGCCCGCGAGCAGGACCATGCCGACGACCGCGACGTTGCGCGGGTTCACCCGGTTGATGAGCTTGCCCGCGAGTGGCGCGAGCCCGCCGGTGAAGACGGCCATTGGTACGAGCATGAGGGCGGACTCGGTCGGGGTGAGCCCGCGCACGACCTGGAAATAGAAGACGAGCGGCAGCGCCATGCTCGTGACCGTGAACCCGACGGCCGTGATGCTCGCGTTGGCGAGCGAGAAATTGCGGTCGCGGAAAAGCTTGAGCGGCAGGAGCGGCTCGCCCTTGTTGACGGCCTGCCAGACGACGAAACCCGCGAGCACGACGATGCCCGCGATGATGAGACCCCAGACCGAGATGGGCCCGACAATCGTGCCCCAGTTGTACGTCTCGCCTTCCTGGATGCCGAACACGAGCAGGAACATGCCGATCGCGCTCAGAGCGACGCCAAGCACGTCGAAGTGGTGCTTGTGCGTCTCCAGCGTCGGAACGAGCCGCCAGGCCAGGATGAATCCGACGATGCCGATGGGCACGTTGATGAAGAAGATCCACTCCCAGCCGAGCCAGTCGACGAGTACGCCGCCCAGGATCGGTCCGACGAGGGTTGCGACCCCGGCGACCGAACCCCACAGGCCCATCGCGGCGCCGCGACGATCCGGCGGGAAGATCCGGGTGATGACCGCCATGGTTTGGGGCACCATGAGCGCAGCGCCGAGTCCCTGGAACACTCGCGCAACGATGAGCACGGTGATGTCGCCGGAGAAGCCGCACCAGGCGGACGCCGCCGTGAAGAGGACGAGACCGATGAGGTAGAGGTTCTTCGGCCCGAATCGGTCACCGAGACGGCCCGTGATGAGGAGCGGCACGGCGTAGGCGAGCAGGTACGCGCTCGTGACCCAGATCACGGAGTTGATGTCGGTGTGCAGCCCTTTCATGATCGCCGGATTGGCGACCGAGACGATCGTCGTGTCGATCAAGATCATGAAGAAACCGATGATCAGCGCGCCGAGCGCCGCCCAGGGCTTGATTTCCTTGTCCACGCTTCGTCCTACCGTCCGCCGATGGTTCCCATAGGAGGATACGGCCAACCACCGTCACAGTCGGCCCGGATACTCTGGATGTTCTGTGTGACCAACTGGAGGAGCTGCCAGATGACCCCGACGAACGATACCGCTGGCAGGGATCCACACCTTGCGTTCGCTCGCCGCATGGATCGCAGCGACGGTTTGGCTCACTTCCGGCGACGGTTCGTCGGCACCGAACCGGAGGCCGGAGAGCCACCCGTCGTCGCCTATCTCGACGGGAATTCGCTCGGTCGCCCGACCATCGCGAGCGTCGAACGCATCCAGAACTTCTTCACCTCGGCGTGGGGCACGCGGCTCATTCGCGGCTGGGAGGAGGAGTGGATGCAGCTGCCACTCGCGATCGGCGACTCCCTTGGACGGGCCGCGCTCGGTGCCGCGGAGGGCCAGGCGTTCGTGGGCGATTCGACGACGGTCATGCTCTACAAATTCGCGCGCGCGGCGGTCGACAGTCGGCTCAGCCGGCCATCCACCGGGATGTCGCGCACCGAGATCGTGCTCGACACCGACAACTTTCCGACCGACCGGTTCGTGCTCGAAGGGATCGCCGCCGAGCGGGGCATGATCCTCCGCTGGATCGAGTCGGACACAACCGCCGGCGTCACGCCACAGCAGGTCGCCGCCGCGGTCGGCCCACAGACGGCGCTCGTGTTGCTCAGCCATGTCGCGTACCGCTCCGGCTTCCTCGCCGATGTCCCCGAGATCACGCGGGTCGCGCACGACGCCGGCGCGCTCGTGCTGTGGGACCTCTGCCATTCCGTCGGATCGGTGCCCATCGAGCTCGACCGCTGGGGCGTCGACCTCGCGGTCGGCTGCACGTACAAGTATTTGAATGGCGGCCCGGGCTCGCCCGCTTTCGGCTACGTTCGTGCCGACATCCAGGACCTGCTCGCCCAGCCCGTGCACGGGTGGATGGGCACGACCGATGCGTTCGCGATGGGTGCAGAGTACGTGCCAGCACGCGGCATCCGTCGCTTCATGAGCGGGACGCCGGCGATCGTCGGGATGCTCGCGATGCAGGACACGATCGCGATGATCGAGGATTGCGGGATCGACGCGGTGCGCGCGAAGTCCGTCGCTCTCACCGAGTTTGCCATCGCGCTCGCCGATGAATGGCTCGCTCCGCTCGGCGCGACTGTCGCGAGCCCGCGCGATTCCACGCGGCGCGGCGGGCACGTGACCATTAACCATCCGGCGATGCGCGAGGTCATCACGCTGTTGTGGAAGCAGGGGGTGCTCCCCGACTACCGCGACCCGAACGGCCTGCGCATCGGCCTCTCGCCGCTGAGCACGAGCTTCGAGGAGACCCACCGGGGTCTTGCCGCGGTGCGGGACACCCTCCACGATGTGCTGCTCAGGCAGTCCGGCCTCGCGCGTTAGAGGTCCGGCCTCGCGCGATAGAATCGACGCATCCCCACCTCGACGCCCGGACGGAGAACCCCCGTGCCCACCATCGTTGTAGAAGTCATGCCGAAGGCTGAACTGCTCGACCCTCAGGGCAAGGCCGTCGCCGGCGCCCTGGCCCGCATCGGCAAGGGCCACTTCTCGAGCGTTCGCGTCGGAAAGCGGTTCGAGCTCACGGTCGACGGCCCAGTCGATGACGCCACGCGCGCCGCGGTCGAGGAGATCGCTGCGGACATCCTGTCGAACTCCGTGATCGAGGACGTCGTCGGCATCCACTACCCCGAGGCTGCAGAGGCCGTCGCGTAATGCGCATCGGCGTCGTCACCTTCCCCGGTTCGCTCGACGACCGGGACGCGCTGCGCGCGATTCGCATCGCCGGCGCGGAGCCCGTCGCGCTCTGGCACGGCGAACACGACCTGCAGGGCGTCGACGCCCTCGTGCTGCCCGGCGGATTCAGCTACGGCGACTACCTGCGTTGCGGCGCCATCGCAAGCCTCTCCCCCATCATGACCGAGGTCATCGATGCGGCGAGCAAGGGCCTGCCCGTGCTCGGCATCTGCAATGGGTTCCAGATGCTCGCCGAGGCGCACCTCCTGGCCGGCGGGCTCATCCGCAACGACCACGGCAACTTCATCCGTCGCGACCAGAAGCTCCGCGTCGAGAACACCTCCACGGTATGGACGAGCGGCTTCGAGCAGAGCCAGGAGATCGTGATCCCGCTGAAGAACGGTGAGGGCGGATTCATCGCATCGGCCGACGAGCTCGCCCGCCTCGAGGGCGAGGGTCTCGTCGCATTCCGCTACCTGGACGTCAACCCCAACGGCTCGCTCAACGACATCGCGGGCGTGCGCAACGAGCGCGGCAACGTG
>JAVECW010000038.1 GCA_030841285.1 Microbacteriaceae bacterium | reverse complement strand
ATCGTGTCCGACATCGCGAGGTAGGCGGCGTACGCCTCGGTCGCGGCCTTGAGCGCCTCCTCGTCCGACGCGAAGACGGGCGTGTGCATCGCTGACGGTGTCGGCGTCGACAGCGGCGATGCGGGCGTCGCGCATCCGGCCAGTGTGATCACGATCAGGCCGGCCCCAGCGAGGGTCGCCAGGATCCCCCGGGTGACGATGCGCATGCCCACACGCTAGGGCAACTCTCGATGCCAGAGCGGGAATTTTCCACAGCCGTTTGGCTGGTCGCGACTAGCATGGCGCGAGCTCCGGGAGGGATCGGCTGCTCTCCACCAGGAACCGCCCGTCGGCACTCTCGCGGGTCGACAGCACGACGTCGTACGGCACTCGATCCTGCCGCGCCTGCGAAGTGAGGTCGACGCCAGCGGCATCCACGACGCGGGTTGCGCTCAGGTCGAGGCAGGCCCGCATCCGCACGGCCTGGCGGCGACCGGGGTACTCCCGATAACCGGCGAGCGTCTCCCCGGCGATCACCACGGATCCGGTCGTGCGGATCCCTTCTTTATGCATGCTCTCGAAAGCGACCACGAGATTGCTCCTTTGGTTCGGCGCGGCGTATGGGTCGATTCGCTCGGCGCCCACTCCCCCGTCTGCGCCGATCGCATCCACCGTCGCCAGATACCGCCCGTACGCGGAGCGCGCTGCGAAGAACGCGGCAGACTCCGCGCTCAGTGACGGAGCGGGCGCGGGCGACATACCCCGCGCGGTCGCGCCAGGCGCCGACCCGCCAGACGTTCCAAACGCGCCAGGTACGAAAGGCGGCACGCAGGCAGAAAGCAGCAGCGACAGGAAGGCCGCGATCGCAGCGGCAAGTGTGCGGCGTCGGTTTCGGTTTCGGTTTCGGTCGAGGTCTCGGTGTCGCGAGTTCATGCGGTCACGCTAGGGACGGGAACGAGAGCCCGGCTGCGGTTCGCGCCCATCCGGGGAGAGCCGCCCCGTAGCCGTGCCGGTGCAGGACATGTCGTAGGTTGGTGGACAGCAACATCCGCCCGACATCGCGGTGCCGCGAACCACAAACCGCGCATCACCGGGCCACACCACAGGGAGCCTCATGACCGTCACCGGAGCCTGGGACCGAGCTGCGCGAGGGGCGAACCTGCTCGCACCCGACGGCACGATCGCATCCACGATCTTCGCCGAGATGAGCGCGCTCGCCGTCCGGACCGGTGCCATCAATCTCGGCCAGGGATTCCCCGATGAGGACGGTCCAGCCGAGGTGCTCGACGCAGCGATCGCGGCGATCCGCGGCGGCGTCAACCAGTACCCGCCTGGTATCGGGCTCCCCGTCCTGCGCAACGCGATCGCCGAGCACCAGAGCCGGTTCTACGGCATCCGTCTCGATCCCGACCGCGAAGTTCTCGTCACGGCCGGCGCGACCGAGGCCCTGGCCGCCACGCTGCTCGCCCTGCTCGAAGAGGGGGACGAGGTCGTCACGTTCGAACCCTTCTACGATGCGTACGGCGCGATCATCGGTCTCGCGAATGCGGTGCACCGCACGGTGCCGCTGCGGGCGCCCGACTTCCAGCCCGATCTCGACGAACTCCGCGCCGCCGTGAACGACCGCACGCGCGTCATCCTGGTCAACAGCCCGCATAATCCGACCGGATCGGTGCTGCCGATCGAAACGCTCGAACTCATCGTCGAACTCGCGCACAAGCACGACGCGATCATCGTCACGGATGAGGTGTACGAGCACCTCACGTTTGGCGTGCCGCACATCCCGATCGCCTCACTGCCTGGTGCACGCGAACGCACCGTGTCGATCTCGTCCGGCGGCAAGACGTTCAACACGACGGGTTGGAAGATCGGCTGGTTGACCGCGTCACCCGAGCTGGTCACCGCGATCCTGGCCGTCAAGCAGTTCCTGACCTACGTCAACGGCGCACCCTTCCAGCCCGCCATCGCGACCGGCCTCGGGCTGCCCGACTCCTTTTATACGGGGATCGCGGCCGATCTCCAGGCCAAGCGCGACATTCTTTCTGCCGGCCTCACCTCGGCGGGGTTCACGGTGTCCAACCCTCAAGGCACCTATTTCGTGGTTGCGGATGCCGCCCCACTCGGCTTCACGGATGCAGTGAGCCTCTGCCGGGAGCTCCCCCACCTCGCCGGAGTGGTCGGGGTGCCCATCTCCGTCTTCTGCCACCCGGAATATGCGGCCGGAGCGGCATCCCTCGTCCGGTTCGCGTTCTGCAAGCGCGTGGACGTGCTGGAGCGTGCTGCCGCACAGCTCGCCGAGTTGAGCAGGTAGCCGTCAAAGGATGGGCTCTACCCGGTAGCGCCGGAGCGCGAGACTCGGGTTGACCCGGCGGACCGCTGCCACGCGCTCTGACGAGACCCAGGCGACCGCGACATCCGTTCGCTCACCAAGTGTCGCGAGTTCGACCCCCATGGGATCGACGATCATGCTCGCCCCCACCCCGACCGGCGGCGTCTGGTCGGCCGCCGCGATATAGATGGTGTTCTCGAGCGCCCTCGCCGTGACCAGCGTGCGCCAGTGCTGCTCCTTGAGCGGACCGCGCACCCACTCGGCCGGCACGAGCACGAGGTCGGCGCCGGCGTCGACAAGTCGGCGCGTCACTTCGGGAAAGCGGATGTCGTAACAGGTCTGCAGGCCGACCCGTATTCCGTCGACGATGAAGGTCTCCGGCTCGCTGATGCCGCCGGGAGTCACCCATTCCGATTCCGTCGAGCCGAACGCGTCGTAGAGGTGCTGCTTGCGGTAGGTGGCGACGAGCGAACCGGCAGGCGAGAGCGCGACAAGGGTGTTCGAGAAACGGGTCGAGTCATCCACGCGCTCGACAAGACCGGCGACCACGAACACGCCAAGCGACGCGGCAAGGTCGCCAAGCCCGCGTACGAACGGCCCATCGAGCGGCTGGGCCGCCTTGACGAATGCTGGACCAAGAGGATCGACAAAGAAGGACGAGTATTCGGGGAACACGACAAGCCGAGCACCGCGGGCCACGGCCGTTGCAGCGAGCTCGCGCATGGTCACGAGATTGGCCGGCGTGTCTGCGCCAGGAGCGAATTGGGCGACCGCGACGCCAAGCGGCGAATGGACGGTCGTGTCGCTGGATTCCTGCATGTATCCATGATGCTGCGCGCGGCGCTCGTGCGCGAGCCGGGCCGCCGAAACTGGGCCGGATGCCCGCGGAGCCGAGATCCGCAAGCCCGCTCGGTTCGAGGCCCCGCACGCCTGTGGTAAAGTAAATTCTTGTGCCGCGGGGTGGAGCAGCTCGGTAGCTCGCTGGGCTCATAACCCAGAGGTCGTAGGTTCAAATCCTGCCCCCGCAACCGATGTCCCGGTCTCGAAAGAGACCGGGACTTTTGTTTTGGCTGCCGTTACAGGTGTCGATAGTCAGGGTCTTGTTGCGTGCAAGCTGCGGGAGTCAGACTAGTCGCGTGAGCCAACGCCGTAGCTCGTGGGTGCTGCACGTCGACCTCGACCAGTTCGTCGCGGCTGTTGAAGTGCTGCGGCACCCCGAGCTCGCGGGTAAACCGGTGATCGTCGGCGGGCGAGGCGACCCGACCGAACGGGCGGTGGTCTCGACCGCCTCTTACGAGGCCCGCGAGTTCGGCGTGGGCTCCGGGATGCCGTTGCGCATCGCCGCTCGCAAGGCACCGGAGGCGGTGATCCTGCCAGTGGACGGCGAGGCATACTCCACTGCGTCGGACGAGGTGATGGCGACTCTACGCGCGCAGCCGAGGGCTATCGTGCAAGTGCTTGGCTGGGACGAGGCGTTCATCGGCATACAGACAGAGGATCCGGAAGGCTATGCCCGCGAGTTGCAACAGGCCGTCCTCGAACGAACCCAGCTGCACTGCAGTGTCGGCATCGGCGACACGCTCATCCGGGCCAAGGTCGCAACGGGGTTCGGCAAGCCCCGCGGCGTATTCAGGCTCACGGCCGACAACTGGCTGGAGGTGATGGGTGACCGGCCGACCATCGAGTTGTGGGGCATCGGCGCGAAGATCTCCCGCCGTCTGGCCCGGAGCGGCATCACCACGGTCGCCGAGCTGGCCTCCGCCGGCCCGGATGCCCTCGTGGCCGAGTTCGGCCCGAGAATGGGTCCGTGGTACGCCGAGCTCGGCCGGGGAGACGGCGCGCAGATCGTCGACGACACACCCTGGGTGGCTCGCGGCCACAGCAGGGAAACGACGTTTCAGCAGGACCTCACCGAGCCCGCACAGGTCAATGAGGCGGTGCGAGAGCTGGTCGCCCGCGTGCTGGAGGACATCGCGGCCGAGGGCCGGCCTGTGGTCGGGCTGACGCTCAAGGTGCGCTATGCGCCCTTCTTGACCAAGACCTTCAACAAGAAGGTCGCTGAGACCTTCGACCGAGAGGTCGTACTGGCCCATGCTCGAGAACTCGTCGGCAAGATCGAGCCGGACCGGCCGATCCGGCTGCTGGGGCTGCGGGCGGAGATGCCAATGCCCGAAGACGCACGGGAGGGGCATACCCCGACGCGCAGCGGCTGGTGACATATTCGGCGAATGAGTCCCAGCGCGCGGTCTCGATACGCTCGCAGAGCTCGCACTCGACCAACACCTGCCGCTCGCAGAGCTCGCACTCGACCAACAGCTGCCGCGCTCGCAGAGCTCGCACTCGACCAACACCACGCTCGAGGCGCAGAATCTAGGCATGACCGCCGAACCGGCTCCGCTCACACCGCAGAGCGAGGCATCCGCCATTGCGCTTGTCGCCGTTCGCTTCCTCGTCGAGGCGCTCCACGACGCCGAGCCGCGCGTACAGCGCGATGAACCCGACAGCGTGCACGCCATGCGTACGATTGTGCGACGCATCCGAAGCGTGCTCGCGTCATTCCGGCAGGTCTTCGACAAGCAGGTGATCGATGACCTGCGCGGGCGGCTCGAGAAGCTCGGGACGGCTCTCGGCGAGGCCAGGGACCTGGAGGTGCGCGCCAACCGCGCCGAGCACGCGCTGGCAGCACTCCGCCACGAATTCCAGGATGCATCCGCAAGAACCCGCCTGGTGGACGGATCGCGCACCGAATACCGCCATGCCCGAGACCGAGTGCTGGCCTTCCTGAAGGAACCCGACTATCTGCAGCTCCTCGACGCCCTCGACGACTTCGTCGACTCGCCGAGCCTGGGACCCCGTGCAGCCGAAGAGGGCAGCACGGCGCTGACGCGATCGATAGTGAAGGATGCCAAGCGCGCACTCAAGCGCGCGGGGACAAGTCGCACGGCAGACGACTGGAGCAAGAACCTTCCGGCCCTGCACGAGGTGCGGAAGGCGGCACGCAGGCTCCGCTACACCTCCGACGCACTAACCCGTGCCGCGCCCGACGTATTCGGCTCAGACTTTGCTGGAGTCGCCGAGGCTGCAGAGCGCGTTCAGGATGCCCTCGGCGATCACCGAGACAGTGTTCTGTTCACCGACTACCTCCGCTTCGAGGAGGGCCGTGCACATGTCGCGGGCGAGAAGACGTTCCTCTACGGCTCGCTCCGCGGCCGCTCCGAGGCCGACGCGGAGACCGCGCTGTCAGACCTCGACGCGGCTCTCGACGAACTCAGGCGCAACGCGAAGAAGCTCTAGCGGCCCACGTCTTCCTAGCGGCCCGAGACGCCGGCACCACCCTACTTGGCTGGCGTGGTGGGCGCCGCCTCGGCGGCGATCGCCGCGGCAATTGCAGCGCTGAGCTTCGCATCCGCGACCCCGTATGCGGTCCAGTCGCCGGCCTTCAGCGCGTTCTGCCGCGCGGTCAACGCCGCCTGCGCGTCGGCGAGAGCCCTCTGCAGTGCGGGGTTGGTCGAGGTCGTGCCACCCGTGGCACCACCGGTCGCCGGAGGCGTGGTCGTGCCAGCGGCCGCGCCCGTGTCTCCAGCCGTCGCCCCCGAGTCACCCCCGAAGAGCACGTCGAGGGCGCTGTCGAGAGTGTCCTCGAAGGCGATCTTGTCGCCGAATGACACAAGTACTTTCTGCAGAAGTGGGTAACTCGTCTCCCCCGTCGATTGCACATAGACGGGTTGGACGTAGAGCAACCCACCGCCAACCGGCAGGGTGAGCAGGTTGCCATTGACAACCTGGGTCTTGCCCTGTCGTAACAGGTTCAACTGGGTCGAGACAAGCGGATCCGATGTGAAGTTGTTCTGCACGAGTCCCGGGCCTGGCACATTCTCGCTCGTCGGCAGCGTGAGTAATCGCAGTGTCCCGTAGCCCGCCGCTTTCGTGCCGGCCGTGCTCCCCGCATCCGCATCGACCGCGAGATAACCCCTGAGCACGCTTCGACTCGACCCGGCTGTCGCCGACTGTGGGATGAACGTCGTGTAGAGCGAGAACGTTGGCTTGGTCTGTCCTGGCATCTGCAGGGTGAGGTAGTACGGCGGCTGAAGCGTGGGGCTGCCTGCCGACGAGACCGGGTCGTTAGGGGTGCTCCAGGCGTCTTCACGTGAGAAGAACGCGCCGGGGTCGGTGACGTGGAACTGGTCGAGGATGCTCCGCTGGACCTTGAACAGGTCGGCCGGATAGCGCACGTGGCTGAGCAGCGCGCCGCTCATGGCGCTCATGGGCTTGACCGTGGACGGGAAGATCTTCTGCCACGTCTTCAGGATCGGGTCACTGGTATCCCAGGCGTAGAGCGTCACGGATCCGTCGTACGCGTCGACGGTCGCTTTGACCGAGTTGCGGATGTAGTTGATGTTGTCCGTCGGGAACGCCGGCTTGGGGGTTTCCGTATCCGCGATCGAATCGCTCATGCTCGTGAGGTGCGAGTACGGGTATGCGTCGCTCGTCGTGTAGCCATCGATGACCCACTTGACCCTGCCGTCGACCACGGTCGGGTATGCGGCGGAGTCGAGCGTGAGGTACGGCGCAACCTTCTGAACGCGCTGGATCGGGTTACGGTCGTACAGGATCTGCGAATTGTCGTTGACGGCGTTGGAGAGCACGATCTGCTCATCCTGGAACTTGAGCGCGTAGATCAGGCGCGTGAAGACGTTGTCGAGCTTCGGTCCCGCGTTGCCGGTGAAGGTCGTATAGGTCTGCGCGGCGCCGTTGGCGCCACCGGGGTAGTCGAGTTCGACCGGTTTGGTTCCCGCTGGGGCCCCCACGATCGAGTACTTGGGCGATTGCTGGCCGAAGTAGATACGCGGCTCGTACGTTCCAAGTGCACCCGTTGCCGGAATACCGGACTCGAGGAAGACCGGCTGGCCATCTGGCGAACGCTGGTTGCCATAGGCCGCCACCACTCCGTAGCCGTGCGTATAGACGACCGTGTCGTTGTACCAGTTCTGGGCGGCCCCGAGTCCGGACTGCTGCAGCTCTCGCACCGCCACGACAGCATCCTGCTCGTTGCCATTGATCTGATATCGGTCAACCGCGAGGTTCTGCGGGAAGCCGTAATACTGCTTGAACTGCTGGAGCTGTTGGAAGGCGGGGCTCACCTGCGCGGGGTCGATGATGCGGATCTGCGCCGTCGTCTGGGCATCCTGACGCAGCGCGCCCGGCTGGGCGGTGGTCTTGGCGTTATATGGAATCGTCTTGACGGCGGAGACGCCATACGCGTCGCGGGTGCTGTTGATGCTCCTCTGGATGTACGGCGCCTCGAGGTTCTTCTGGCTCGGCATGACCTCAAAGCGCTGGACGACCCACGGATAGATGGCACCGATCAGCAAAGCAGACACAATCAGGAGCAGGGTGCCGATGATCGGCAAGCGCCACCGGCCGATGAAGGCGGTGACGATGAACAGGATCGCGACCACGACGGCGATCCCGGCGAGAATCGCCCGTCCGGGGATTGTCGCGTTGACATCCGTGAATGCGGCGCCGTTGATCATGCCGTTGACGTTGGAGTCGGTGACGGTCGCGAACCTGTCGAGCCAGATGCTCACGGCCTGCAGGAGAAGGTACAGCGCGGCGGTCGAGGCAATCTGGATGCGCGCCGCCCTCGCGATGCGGACCTCGCGGCCATTCACGCGGATCGAACCGTAGAGGTAACACGTCGCGAGCGCGGCTACGAACGCGATGATCACGACCGCAGAGGCGAAGCCGACGAGCCCGCGATAGAACGGCAGGTCGAAAAGATAGAACGAATTATCGAGATGGAACTGTGGATCCTTCTTGCCAGATGCAGTGCCGTTGATCCACATCAGGGCGGTCTGCCAGCGGCTCCCCGCCGCAACGCCGGCGAAGAGCCCGAAGACGATGGGCACGCCATACATCGCAAGGCGACGCAGCGGTTCGACGACTTGCTGGTACCGGTCGAGCTGCGAGTTGAGCTTCGCGTACACCGGGCGCAGGCGATATGCGAGTTGGATGGTGACCCAGAGCGGCAGGGCCATGCCGAGGAAGCCGATCAGGAAGAGCGTGGCCGCGGCATACCACTGCGTCGTCAAAACGCTGAGGTAGCCGAGCTGCTGATACCAGAGGATGTCTGCGTAGAGGCTCGCGAAGACGAAGAACAGAATCACCAGTGCAACGATGATGCCGAGGGTGATCCAGATCGTCGCCCTGCGGCGTGATGGAAGTCTCCCTGTTGCTGCTGAAGTCACGTGGGGGCCCTCAATGCTCTACGTCGGAACGGTCAGATTTCCATCCTAGGCGCGACATCCCTTGCGAGCACTGCACCCGAGGTGAGCAGCTAGCCCGCCGGACAGGTGGGGAGCGATCCGTTATTGCCCCCCGTGCTGATGGCTTTGAGGGCCGCGAGCGAGTTGTCGAGCGTCTTGACCGCGACGACCTTCAGCCCGCTCGGGATGTGACCTGTGACCTCGTCGCAGTTCGATGCGGGGGCCAAGAACCAGGTCGCCCCTGCACTGCGCGCGGAGTACATCTTCTGCCGGATGCCCCCAATCGCGCCCACGTTGCCCTCATTGTCGATGGTTCCCGTGCCCGCGACCTTCTTGCCGCCATTCAGGCTGCCCGGGGTGAGCTTGTCGATGATGCCGAGCGCGAACATCTGCCCGGCGCTTGGGCCGCCCACGTTGTTGAGCTGGATCGAAACGTTGAACGGGAACGTGTAATTCATTCCGGCCCCGATTCCGAGAACGACGGATGTCCCGCTCTTCACCGGCGTGACGGTGACCGTCTGCGCTGCCTGGGCACGGACGATGCCGATCTGGGCCGGCTTGCCTGCGCCATTCTTTGCGAGCGCATCACGCAGCGACTGCACACCGGGCACGGGCGTCCCGTTCACACTCACGATCTCGTCGCCCACCTTGAGGATGCCGGCAGCAGGCGTCTTGGAGATCACTTGTTTGACGGCGACCGCCTGCGGGAAGTGATAGCCGAGCTTATTCAGGGCCGCAGCAACGGCATCCTTCTGCGAGTCGATCATGAGCGTCTGGTTCGCCTGGTTGCTCTGCTGGCTCGTCTCGCCAGGGGGGAAGACCGCGTCGACGGGCAGCACAGCCTTGCTCGGATCGAACCAGGCGCTGGCCACCTCCATCCAGCTCGGCAGGGCCTGGGGATTGCCTACGACGGAGACCGTCAGGAGGTCGAGCGCGCCCGTAGTCGGGTAGGTCTTCTGGCCGGGGATCGTGATCAGCGGCTTATCGCTCTTCGACGCCGCAGTGCCGACGGCCTGATCTGTGGCAAGCGTGTTGAACACTGGACCAGGCTCTTCGATGACATAAGGGGCCGGAACGAGCGCGAGGCACAGTGCCAAAACGAAGGCGACGCCCAGCAGGACCCAGCCGACAACAACGCTCCGAGGGGGCGAGGTGCGGCCGATCTCGCTCTCGCCATCGTGCCGCCGATCGTCGTCGGAGAAGAGCGCCACGACTGTCCTTTCTCAGGTGTTCGCGACAGGCGGACACCTCGACCCATGAGCCTAGGCCAATTCCCATCTACTGCCACCGATCACGAGCTAGCGTAGATTCTGCGCCTGAGAGGTTGCATTGACGAGAGAAGCGGATCATGGCCGACGACCCCAACAAGGACCAGGACGACGAATTCCGCGACATGCTGCGCGAGTTTCTCTCCGGCAACTCGTCCATTGATCCGAGCCAGCTCGCCGGAGCGGCCGGCCTGCCCAACGACCCTGCCAGCATCGCGCAGCTCATCGGGCAACTGCAGAACGCGATCCGTCATGGTGGAGACGGCATCAATTGGGATATCGCCCTCGAGCAGGCGAAGACGCTCGCGGGCACGGATGCCAAGCCCGTTGAACCCGCGCAGCGCGCCGCCCTCGAGCAGGCATTCCACGTCGCGGCACTCTGGCTCGACGAGGTGACCTACGTGTCAGAACTCATGACGGAGCCGCAGCTGATCGGCCGCGTCGAATGGACCAGGCAGACCATGCCGCTGTGGAGCCAGCTCGCCGAACCCGTTGCGTTGAGCATTGCGGATGCGCTCACGCGCGTCATCCGTGAGCAGGCGCCAGAGGAGATGCAGGCCATGATCGCCAACGCCGGCCAGCTCATGCGCTCGGTCGGCGGCACTCTCTTCGCCATGCAGCTCGGCCAGGTTGTCGGTCAGCTCGCGAGCGAGGTCGTCTCTGGGGGCGACATCGGCATCCCACTGCTCGCGGACGGCCATGCCGCCCTGCTGCCGCAGAATGTCGCCGAGTTCGGAGACGGGCTCGACATTCCCGAGGACCAGGTGCAGCTCTACCTCGCGGTGCGGGAACTCGCCCACGCGCGGCTCTTCCGGCACGCGAAGTGGCTGCGGCTGCAGCTGCTGACCTCGATCACGGAGTTCGCGCACGGCATCACGATCGACACGGAGCGGCTCGAAGAGCTCGCGGAGAGCTTCGACCCGTCGAACCCGGAGGAGCTGCGCGAGGCCATGGTGAGCGGGGCGCTCATCCCACCGAAGACCGAGCCCCAGCTCGCCGCGCTCGGCCGGCTGGAAACCATGCTCGCGCTCGTCGAGGGCTGGGTCGATGTGGTCACGGCGGAGGCGACCACGCTCCTGCCGAAGACGGATGCGATCGCCGAGACCGTGCGGAGGCGCCGCGCATCGAGCGGTCCGGCCGAGTCGGCGTTCGCGACCCTCGTCGGCCTCGAGCTGCGGCCGCGGCGCCTGCGCGAGGCGGCAGCAATGTGGCAGGCGGTCACGGATGCCGCGGGCGGCGAGACGCGGGATCACCTGTGGTCGCACCCCGACTTGCTTCCAACCGCAGAGGATCTCGACGACCCGGCGAACCTGGTCGCTCGGTTGGGCGCGATTGCGAGCGGCGAGGAGCCGCAGCGGGACGCGGTCGACCAGGCCTTGGAAGACCTTCTGCGCGGCGACACGGAGCGCCCGAAAGAGGACTAACGATCCTGTGGATGAATCGAGCGGGATTGATGATGCACGCGGCATCATTCCCGCATGGTTCTCCGACTTGACCCCCGCATCCCGCTGGTTTGGCGCTCTCCTGACGTCGTGCAACTCGGCGTGGAACGTCCGCTCGCCGTCGTCACGGACGCCTCCACGGCAGACGAACGGATGCTCGAGGCGCTCGCCGGTGGTGTGACGAGGGCCGGACTCTCGATGATCGGAACGAACGCCGGCGCAACGGAGGCCGAGGTCACCCGGCTGTTCACGTCCATTCGCCCCGCGCTGCTCCCGCGAGAGTCAGGTCCGGCCGCGCCCTCGCCACGCATTGTCATCGATGGGAGCGGACGGACCGCCGAGCACCTCGCCGCCATGCTCCGGGCAAGCGGCTGTGCCGTGAACGGTGACGCCGAGCCAGGCTCGGTGGATCTCGCCATCGACTCCGCTGATCTCGCCGTAGTGTTCGCGCACTACGCCATCGCCCCCGAGCGCTATGGCATCTGGCTGCGCCGGGACATCCCGCACCTGGCCATCGTGTTCGGCGACCGCGGGGTGCGGATCGGGCCGCTCGTGGAGCCTGGCACCGGGCCCTGCCTATACTGCGTGGAACTCACCCGCACCGACGACGATCCTGACTGGCCGGCGATGGCCGCGCAGCTGTACACCCGCACGGCGCCTGCCGAGACACCCATCACGAGCGCGGAGGTCGCCGCGCTTGCGGCCAGGGCGATCCTGGCACGCGTCGGCGGAGGCGTCGCGATCGACGGCTACGCAGCCAGGAGCATCCGGATCGACAACGAAACCGGAGCGACTACCGTGCGCGAGCACCGGCCGCACGTGGACTGCGGCTGCCAAGCTCTGCCAGGAAACGTGATGGAGCTCGTGTCCCGCCACGCTGCTGGCCGGTCTCCGACCAACTCAGGTGAAGGCGTCGTCGTGCGCGCGTGATGCCGACATAGAGCAGGCGGCGCTCCTCGTCGACCTGGTCGAAGGTCTTGGCGTAGCTGATCGGGACCAGGCCCTCGCTGAGGCCGATGAGGTAAACGGTGTCCCATTCGAGCCCCTTGGCCGAGTGGAGCGTCGCGAGTGTCACGGCCGAGACGGTGGGTTCGTGCTGCCCGGCCTGACGCTCGAGCAGCTCATCCGTAAAGCGACGGAAGGTCGTGCCTGGCGCCGCGAGATCGACGAGTCCCATGATGGCGTTGAGCGACTCCCACCTGTCGCGCACCGCGCCGCGCGCCTGGGGAGGGTCCTGCGTCCAGCCGAGCGAGCGCAGTACGTCGCTGACCGACTTGAACAGGGGCTCGCCGCTGATCGAGACGGATGCCGCGCGCAGCGACATCACGGCCTGGCGCACCTCCGGCAGGTCGAAGAAGCGCTTCGCGCCGCGGATCTGCACGCTCACCCCGACGTCGGCGAGTGCGGTTTCGAGGGCCGCGGCCTGCACGTTCACGCGGAAGAGTACCGCGATGTCCTCTGGCTTGTCCCCCGCTGCGATCTGGGTCGCGATCGACTGGGCAACCGCGCGGGCCTCTGCCATATCGGAAGGGTGCACGGCGACGGCCGGCGAGCGCCCCGCCGGAGCAGTCCCAGCCGTCGCAGCTGCAGCTGCAGATGCAGATGCAGATGCAGATGCAGATGCGTCCGTCGTACCCGCGGCGCGCAGCGTGAGTGCACCCGAACGCCCGCGCATGAGCTGGTTGGCCGTCTCGACCACCTCCGCCGTCGACCGGTAGTTCTGCTCGAGGCGCACGACCGCGGCATCCTCATAACGCCGTTCGAAGTCGAGCAGGAAGTCGCTGCGGGCTCCGGCGAACGAATAGATCGTCTGGCTCGCGTCTCCAACGACGCACACATCTCGACGCCCGCCAAGCCACAGGTCGAGCAGCTGCTGTTGCAGCGGAGAAACGTCCTGGTACTCGTCCACAACGAAGAAGCGATACTGCTCGCGCACCTGCATCGCGACGGACGGCTCACTCTCGATCATGCCCGCGCAGGCGAGAAGCACATCCTCGAAGTCGAACTGGCGGCGCTCATCCTTGAAATCTTCGTATGACTGCTGCAGGAGGATGAGCTGCTCTGCCGTCATCGACCCGGGGATGTTCCGTTCCTGGATCCGAGCCGCGTACTGGTCGATGCTCAGGCCAGACACCTTGCGCCACTCGACTTCCGCCGCGACGTCGCGCAGTGTGGCCGTGTCGACCTTGAGACGGAGCCGCTCGGACGCCTGGCCGAGCAGCCTGCCCTTGCTGTCGAGCACCGAGGGCAGCTGGCCGCCGATCACCTGTGGCCAGAAGAAGTTGAGCTGGCTCAGGGCCGCGGCGTGGAAGGTGCGCGCGGCGACTCCGCCCGCGCCCAGGTGACGGAGGCGTCCCCGCAGCTCGGCGGCCGCGCGGCTCGTGAACGTGAGCGCCATGACGCGATTGGGCGCATATGCTCCCGTCGCAACGCCGTATGCAATGCGATGCGTGATCGCGCGGGTCTTGCCCGTGCCTGCCCCGGCCAGGATGCAGACCGGACCGAGCAGCGCCTCGGCCGCGACACGCTGCTGCTCGTCGAGCCCGGCTAAGAGGGCATCAACCGTCGAGGTCATGTCCGGTGCCTGGGCGAAACGTCTGTCGATGGAGGCAAGTCGAGCGGACCGCCGTACCAGTCTTCGACGATGGCGCGGGCGATCGACGATTCTCCCGGCAGCAGCACGCTCTCGCGCTCGGTCCACAGTTCCTCGCGGCTGAACCAGCGCAGGGCAAGGATCTCCTCGCCGTCCGGGACGAACGCGTCCGCTTCCTGGTCGTCGGCGAGGCGCGCCGTGTATCCGACCATGATGGACGCCGGAAACGGCCACGGCTGCGAGCCGAGGTACTCGGGGTCGACGACCCGCACGCCCGCTTCCTCGAAGATCTCGCGCGCGACGGCCGCCTCGAACGACTCGCCCGGCTCGACGAACCCGGCCAGCAGCGAGTATCGGTTGGCCTCCCAGAGCGCGTTCGAGCCGAGGAGCAGGCGGTCATCACGGTCGAGCACGCTCACGATGACGGCCGCGTCGGTGCGTGGGAAGACTTCGGTGTCGTCCACGAAGCAGCGGCGGACCCAGCCGCCCTGCTCGACGACGGTCGGAGTTCCGCACCGGGGGCAGTGCGTGTGCGAGGCGTGCCAGTTCGTGATCGCGAGTGCCTCGGTGAAGAGGCCGGCATCCCTGTCGCTCAGCGAGGTCGCTGCGAGACGCAGATTTCCCCAGCGGGACTCATCCGGCTCGAGCTCGGCGGCGGCGGCGTCGGTGAGCACGAGCGCCACGACGGGGGTACCTGTCGGGACGGAATCCGTGCCGGCGAGGGTGCGTCCGAGATAGACGCGCACGAGCGCAGCCGTCGCATCCTCGACCGGAAGAAGTGCGAGCAACCGGTCCGGGCCGTCCGTTGGCGGAGCCAGCAACGCCCGTCCCTGCCATAGCGGCATGACACGCGTCGCGGGATCGGCCCATAGTTCATCGAAGAGCGCAGGACGCGAGCGCGCCGTGTGGTCACGGTCGACGGCCTGTCGTGAA
Organism: Microbacteriaceae bacterium; assembly: GCA_030841285.1. GTDB lineage: Bacteria > Actinomycetota > Actinomycetes > Actinomycetales > Microbacteriaceae > JAUZGC01. Next base: position 15,175 of record JAVECW010000038.1, on the reverse strand, counting down.
AGTGGTAAACCCGTCAGAGCCGAACGCGACATCAACGACCTCTCAGGATGTGAGACCCCCGCCGCACGACTACCGAATGCCATGGCAGGCGTGGCGAACGGCCGGAGCCGGGGTGTCGACCTAACCTAGAAGACATGGCCAGATCCCATCTCACTCTAGCCGCGATGGCCACTTCAGCCGTCCCCGGGCTGGATGTCTCAGGCACGCGCAGTTACAGCACGGGGCACCAGGGGGACTACGACTCTGCGCTCCTATCCGGGCGCGACGGGCGACAGCTCATCATCCGCGTGCCGACATCGCAGGGAGCGGAGACCGAGCAGAGCGCCGACCTTCTCGCGCTGCGCGCGTTGACCACGGGCATCCGCAGCCGACTGCCGTTCGAGGTGCCAACGTACGCCGGGCAGGCGCCCGTCGGCGGCACTCGCGCAATCGTGTACGACTTCCTCCCGGGCGAACGCGTGTCTGTCGAGGCGATTCCGGCCGGCGACGGCCTCGCGGTGTCGCTGGGCCGCGCTCTCGCGGCCATTCACTCTCTGCCGACCTCGTTCATCGGCGAGGCCGGCCTGCCCGTGCTGAGCGCCCCAGAGTGCCATAGTTCGACCGCATCGCTCATCGAGACGGCGGCAGGCACGGGCCTTGTGCCCGTTGCGCTGCGCGACCGCTGGCGCGACGCCGCGAACGACACCTCGCTCTGGCAGTTCCAACCGACAGTCATCAATGGCGCCCTTTCCGCGGACTCGCTGCTCATCGATGGCGAGACGGTTGTCGGTGTGCTCGGCTGGTCCGCGCTCCGGGTCGGCGACCCCGCGCGCGACCTGCACTGGATGCTCGCGATGAACAGTGACGCCACCGAAAGCGCTCTCGGAGCGTATGCCGCCGGGCGTCAAATCGCCACCGATCGCCAGTTCACCCAGCGCGCCATGCTCTATGCCGAGCTCGAAATCGCGCGCTGGCTGCTGCACGGGCGCGAGATCCACAACACCGAGATCGTGGATGACGCCGTGCAGATGCTCGACGGACTCGTCGACCGCGTGCACGATGACACGATGAACCCACTCTCCCCCGCGACAGGTCCGATTCTGGCCGTCTCGGATGTCGAGGCCATGCTCGACCGCACCCCAGGCGATCGCTCGTCGGACGACTACGGTCACTTCGGCGGGATGAAGCCCGTCGCCGACGACCAGAGCGAGCGCAGCTCCGCCTCCGAGTAAATCCGCTCCGGCCTGATCACACGATCCTCGGCCACGAAGTAGAAGACCGCGTCGATGCGCTCTGGGTCGATCCCCTTCCACCGCGCGAAGGCCAGCCGATACAACGCGAGCTGGAGCTGCTTGCTCTCGAGATCCTGGGCATCCTTCGGTGCCTTGCCCGTCTTCCAGTCGACGATCTGGTAGTCGTACGCGGCGTCCTCGGCTCGGTACACGGCGTCGAGCTTGCAGACGATGATGTTCTCACCGAGCTGGGCGTGGATCTCGATCTCGACCTCTTCCGGCCGCCGATCAGCCCACTCGCTGCGCTCGAAGATGCCCTGCAGTCGCTCGAGGTCGGCCTGCTCGAGCAACGGCTCATCCGGGTCGTCGTCGAGTTCGGCGATGGATGCGTCGATCCGGTCGGATGCCCCCGGAACGCCGTAGCGCTGCTCGACCCAGCCATGGAAGAGCGTGCCGAGCCGCGTCTGGCGGAACGGCCTCTCCGGCATCGGCCGCCGCAGCTGTGCCGCGACAGCGGCAGGATCCGTCACGTAGTCCTTGAACCGCGATGCCGGGATGCGCGTGGGCAGCGCGACCAGACCGGCGTCGCGCGTGCGGCGATCCCGCTCGGCCAGCAGCAGGTCGATGTCGTGCCGGTAGACGCCGCCGGCGGGGGCCGCCGTGCCCACCCCGACAGTCTCGACCTCGCGCCCCGCAGCTTCGCGCACGGCTGCCGCCGCCGAGATGACGCGCTCACGACGTGACCCGAGCGGGTCAAGTGGCCACAGCACGGTCTCGGCCTCGAGCGCGAGCGGATTCTCGTCGGGTTCGCGGCATTCGGGGAAAGCATCCTCGGCGACGATGCCCGCGTCCTGGAGCTCGCGTAGGAATGCGCCGGGCCCACGCGGCTTCTTCTGGGTCGACCAGTACGAGCCGGCGAGGAGCAGGCTGTCGCGCGCACGCGTGACCGCGACATACGCGAGCCGGCGCTGCTCGGCGGCGTGACGCGCGACGATGCTCTCCTCGAACTCGTCGACGGCGGTGTCGAACTCCTTCTGGGTGTCGGCGTTCCGCCAGTCGAGCACCGGCAGCTCACTCGAGTCGCCGCGGAACTGGTACGGCAACGCGCCGAACTCCAACCAGCCGCGCTTGCTGCGCGGTGGACCGGGCAGCTCGCCGTCGACCATGCGCGGCACGGCGACGATGTCCCACTCCAGGCCCTTCGAGCCGTGGATCGTAAGGATCTGCACGGTGCCGGGCTCCGGGTCTTCGGAGCGCGGCGCGAGGTTGTCCCTGCGTTCGGCCTCGGATAGCCAGGACAGGAACGAGCCGAGGGTCGCCGACTCGTCACTCGCGAGGTACGCGGCAATCTGCTCGACGAACGCGTCCAGGCTCGCCTGCCCGATGCGTGCCGTCTCATTGGCCGCGACCTCGATATCGAGGAGGAGCTCCTGCTGCACGAGATTGACCAGATCGAGCAGGTCGAGACCGACCCTGGACCGGAGCGAGCCGACCTGACGACCGGCGAGGCGCATGCGTTCGAGCCCGATTTCGCTGAACTCGCGCAGGGCGCCGTGCCCTGCTGGCGCATCCACGACGAAGTCGAGGGCGTCGACCAGCGAGGCCCCCTCGTCTTCGACGACCGAGTCGCGCAGGCGCTGCCGCACGGCCGGGTCGAGCGGCCGGAACGCGTGGTCGCGTGCGGCCAGCCACGACGCGAGACCGTGCAGGGCTTTGATGTCGCGTGGACCGATCCGCCAGCGCGCGCCGGTGAGCAGCCGGATGAGCTCCGACCCCGCGGTCGGGTCGTGCATCACGCGGAGCGCGCTGACCAGGTCGGCGATGACCGGCTGCTCGAGCAGTCCGCCGAGACCCAGGATGTGGAACGGCACGCCCCGACGGGTGAGCGCGCCCGTGAACGCGTCGATCTTCTTGACCGACCGGCACAGCATGGCGGCGCTGCGGACCTCACCCTTCGCACTGGGCTTGGCGAGTTCGCCGGCCAGCCACTCGGCGACCGCGCCCGCCTCATCGACCACCGTCTCCTCGAAAACGACGTCGAGCGTCCCCTCGCCGACGCCAGGACGCGGGCTGAGCCGCTCGACGTGCACGGGAGACGCCGTTGAGAGCGGCCGCACGAGTGCGTTTGCGGCATCCAGAACCCGAACGGGGTTGCGCCAGCTCGTCGAGAGCGCGAACTCGATCGCGCCGTGCGCGTCGCCCGTGAAGTCGAACGCGAACCGGCCGAGGTTTGCGGCACTGGCACCGCGCCATCCGTAGATCGACTGATGCGGATCTCCAACGGCCATGACCGGATGCCGCGCGAAGAGTCGCGCCAGCAGCCGCGTCTGCACGACCGACGTGTCCTGATACTCGTCGAGCAGCACGACTCGGTAGCGCGACCGGTAGTCGCTGACCACGCGCGGCAATCGCTCGCTCACGGCCAGCGCGAGCGCGACCTGGTCGGAGTATTCAACGAATCCGCGCCGCACCTTCTCGGCCGCGAACAGCTCGGCCAGTTCGAGGAGTGGGGGCAGCGCGGAGACGGTCCCTGCCGCCTGACGCACCGAGAGGTAGGCATCCTTGACGCGATTGTTCCCGACCGGGAGCTCGGCGATCCCCTGGAAGGCCTCGGCCATTGCGGCGACCTCTGCCGCGGATGCCACGTTCTCGCTGAGCGCGCGGCTGAGCGAGATAACGGCGCTCGTCATAGCGTCGACGCTCTTGTCGAGATCGACGAGGCGCTCATCCGTGCTCTGAACGACGATCCGCCTCGCGAGTTGCCAGGCGGATGCCTCGCTCAGCACTGTCGACTCCGGCTCGCGCCCGATGAGCAGCGCGTTCTCGCGGAAGATGCTGCTCGCGAACGAGTTGTATGTCGCGACGGTCGGCGCATCGAACGGGTCGAACTCCACTGCGGTCAGCCCCGCGGCCGAGAGCTGTTCGATCCGCGTGCGGATGCGGTGCGCGAGCTCCCCCGCCGCCTTCCGCGTAAAGGTGAGGCCCAGGATCTCGGGCACTGTGACGTGCCCGTTGGCGAGCAGCCAGACCACGCGATTGGCCATCGTCTCCGTCTTGCCGCTGCCGGCGCCTGCCACAACGATGCTCGGCGCAAGTGGCGCCTCGATGACCGCCTGCTGCTGCTCTGTCGGGCGCGGCAGGCCCAGCGCTTCGGCGATGTCAGCGGCGCGGATCGTCGCCGGCGCGGCGGTCTGGACTGCGTGGTCGCCTGCGTCGCGGCCGCTTTCGACATCCGTGGTTGCACTGTCGTCCGCCACGTCGGCGGCCGTGATGGCGGTCGAACTCATGCGGACACCGCCGGGACAAGATGGATGCGGTATTCGTAGCGAGCGTGCGGATCGTGTTCGTCGAGCTCGAGGACACCGGCGAATGTGGCACCCGCCATGCCCGCCGCCGCGTTCTCGACCCGGTCGCGGAACTGGCCAAGGGCCTCGTCATCGAGCACGTGCTGTACCGCCTCCTTGTATAGCCTGCCCGCGGCTGGCTTGCCGACGAAGAGCAGCTTGGCGCCGCCTGCCTCAAGCCCGGCCGGGACATCATCGAGCGCGCCGTCGGCGAGGGCAAGCTGGTACGCCCCGAGCTGAGCGTGTTCGGCGAGCTTCGCCGCCGTCGGCGTGACCGACCCTGTCTTGAGGTCGACGATGACGACGGTGCCATCCGTTGTGCGTTCGATCCGGTCGATCTTGCCGTTCACGACGGCGCGCCCGACGGGCAGCGTGAAGCTGCCCTCCGAGCCGAGGAGCACGGCGTCCGACCGCTCGAAATCGCCGAGATACTGCGAGAGACCCTCGGCCAGGCGCCTGGTGCGCCTGCGCTCCTTCTCCGCGAGCCAGGGGGACTCGAAGGCGAGTTCACCCCACCTGTCCTCGACGCCGCGCCAGATCCGCTCGACGCTCACGTCGCCATCCGGTTCTGCGCTCACCTCTTCCATGATCGCGTGGATGACCGTTCCGATGCCCGCGGCAAGCCCACTCGGTCGGGCGGCCATCGAGTCGATGAACCAGGCGAGTGGCGACTTCTCGAACGTCTCCAGCCGCGACGGCGAGACGCGAACCTCGGCCTCGGGGTCGGTGAGATCGACGAGCGGGTCGAGCGTCGATGGCTCCGCGAGGCCGTACCAGCTGCTCGGGTCCGCCCCGGCAACGCCCTCGGCCGCGAGACGCGCGAGGGCGGCCGCCGCATCGGGCGATCCGGTCGTGACCAGGCGCCGCCGCAGTCGACCGACCAGGCCACGCAGCGAGAGCGGGTGCACCGTGTCGTCGGCGTCATCGACCGTCGACGCAGGCGCGAGCCGGAGGAACGGGGACGGCTGCTCGTCGTCGTTCGCGGTCGCGGTCAGGATGACCTGCGTGCGTGCGCGCGAAACCGCGAGTGCGAACATCCGTAGCTCGTCACCGAGCACCTGAGCGCGTTCGTCGAGGTCGGTGATCGGCTCCCCGCCCGCCAGCTCGCCGAGCAGCTGCGGATGCAGCAGGGATCCGCGCAGGCGCAGGTTCGGCCAGACGCTCTCCTGAAGGCCGGACACGGCCACGATCGCGAAATCGGTTCCGATCGCACCGCTCGGCGTACACACGAGAACGGAGTCAGCCGTCGCCTGGGGGGCCAGGGTGTCCTCCGGCACCTCCGCGCCGAGCAGTTCTTCGACGAAGTCGCCGGCCGGACGCCCAGGATTGCGCTCGACGAAACGCTTCGCGGCGGTGAAGAGTGCCACGACGCCGTCGAGGTTGCGGTTCGCCTCGTCGGCGACGATGCCACCGCGCCGGGACTGCTCGAGCCAGCGGGTCGCGAGGCCACCGCGACTCCACAGCTCCCAGAGCAGCTCCTCGATGGTGCCAGCGGCGGCCGCAAGCTCCCGCGCGGCGTGCAGGCTGTCAGCCAGCCGCGTCGCACGGCGGCTCGGGGCGGAATCGATCGTCGCGAGCCGCCCCGGCGAGGACAGCGCGTCGACGATCAACTCGTCGCTCGTGCGCGACCCGTCGCCCGCGACCTCCTCCTGCCGAAGCGCAAGCCGCAGGCGGCGCAGGCTCACGCCGTCGAGACCGCCGAGCGGGCCGAGCAGCAGTTCGGTTGCCGCGGTCGCAGTCAGCTCCACCGAGCCCAGCGCGACACCCGCGGCCGAGAGCAGATGCCTGGCCGCGTAATCCTCACGCAGGGCGCGACCACCCGCGAGCGTGCGCGTCGGGACCTCGGCCACCGCGAGGGCACGCGCGAGGGCGGGCACATGGGCTCCCGAGCGCACGATGACGGCCATGTCGTTCCAGGCGATTCCGCCGAGCAGGTGGTGTTCGCGCAGGCGGCGGGCGAGCCGTGACCACTCCGCCGAGGTCGACATGGCCTCGATCCTGACGACCTCGGGCGCCGTCGTGCGCCCCTCGGTAACGGATGCTGCCCGCTGCGTCCCCGCGGCGGCCGCGCCGATCCGCTCCGTCGCGCGCGCAGTCAACGCGCGGATGCCTGCGCCGTGCCGGTGCACGGTCGACAGGACGAGCGTCTGCACGGGCACCCCGAGGCGAGCGCCGAGCTGGCCGAGCGCCCCGGCCTCCGCGCCACGAAATGTGGTGGTCGCGACATCCGGGTCACCGAATGCGACGATCGGGATGCCGCGAGCCGCGACTGCGCGCAACAGGGCGACCGTGGCGACCGTGGCCTCCTGCAGGTCGTCGACGACCAGGAGGCGGGTCGTGGCGAACGCTTCGCCCGCGCGAACCACGAGCGTAGCGTCGGCCAGAAGCTCGGCCGAATCGACGAAGTTGCCACGGTAGCTGTCGACGACCCGCTGGTATTCGGCGATGAACTGCGCGGCGGCGACCCACTCCGGCAGCTCCTGTTCGCTGCCGAGCTGGGCCAGGCGCGACGGCGCGACGCCGTGCTCGACGCAGCGGGCCATGAGTTCGCGCAGCTCGGTGCGGAATCCCCGAAGGCCACGGACCTCGCCGACGAGCGGCTCCGGCCAGTCTGGCCCGCCGCCGTCTTCTTCATGGCCGACGAGCAGCTCGGCGATGATCTGATCCTGTTCGCCGCCCGTGAGGAGCCTCGGCACCTCGAGGCCGGCCATCCGTGCCCGGTCTCCCACGATCTGGAAGGCGAGTGAAGTGGCCGTTCTGGCCAGAGGCCCGTTCGTTGGGACTCCCAGCCGGATGGCCAACCGGTCGCGCAGGCGCGTCGCCGAGGTGCGCGTCGGGGTCAGGACGACGATCTCGTCCGGCGAGTAACCGCGACCAGCGACCCGATCCGCGACGAATTCGATGAGCGTTGTGGTCTTGCCCGATCCCGGTGCTCCGATCACGGCGGCGGATGCGCCGTCCGCGAGTGCGAGGACCGCGCGCTGGGACGGGTCGAGGGTGGGCACGGCGGATGCGCTCGCGTGGGCCGCTCGCGTCGAGAATCCCTGGATCGTCACGACTGCAAAGGTAACTGCTTCCGCCGACAGAGAACGATGCAAAGCGCCCAGGTGTTCTGTCCTATTCTGGGCAGACAGGCTTCCGGCACGCGTCGGCCCAACCGAAAGGCACCAGTCGTGGATATCCGCATCGGCATTCTCAACGCCCCCCGCGAGCTCAGCTTCGAGTCCGCCCAGACGTCGGCAGAGATCACTGAGCAGGTGTCGTCAGCCCTGAGCAGTGGAACGGTGTTCCTGAAGCTGACCGACAACAAGGGCAAGCTCTACATCGTTCCGACCGCGGGCATCGCCTACGTCGAGGTCGGCACGGAAGAGTCGCGCCGCATCGGATTCGTCGGCTAGCGGGGAACTCGTGGAGCTGCTCTTCGTCACCCTCGCCGGGGCGATCCTCGGTCTCGGCGCGCGCTACCTGCTGCCCAACCGCCACACGCACGGCGCGGTGCTCCTGCCCGCGATCGGCGTCGTGGTCTCCGCTGCCTTGTGGGTGGGGCTGACCTGGGCCGGCCTCAAGTGGAACGGCGGCTGGATCTGGACCATCACGCTGATCGGGACGGCCGCGATCGTCGTGATCGTCGATCTCGTCATCGGCCGGGTGCGCACCCACGCGGATGCCGTACTGCTCGCGAACCTGAGCAAGGGCGCGCCGCTCCCCCACTGAGCGCGTCTGGCACGCCCGGGGTCGCAATACGCGCGCTGAGCGCGCTACTCGACCAGCACCGTGCGCGCTACTCGACCAGCACCGTGCGCGCTACTCGACCAGCAGGGCCCTGCTAGGCGGTCAGGCCCAGCGCATCCATGCGGCGCGTGTGCGCGGCGATGAGCTCCGTGAAGATGGGCTCGATGCGCTGCTCATCCGAATCCAGGTTGTTCGAGTGGTGCAGAGCAGACCGCGCGACCAGCAGTGTGTCGCCGACCAGGCGGCGGCCCCACATGGCAAGACGCGATGCGAGGCGCGGATCGGCTGCGATCGCATCCTGCAGGATCTGCACCACGGCATCCTGTCCGGAATCGAGACCGAGCACCTGGGCGGCGCGCGGTCCGGGATCACCCGCGAGACCGTGGGCGAGTCGGATGAAGAAGTCGTCGAGCAATCCAGCCGTCACATGCACGCCGAGCAGGCCCTCCAGCCAATCGGCGCCCGCGACCACCTCGTGAAAGTCGTCGATGGCGCCTGCAAAGGGCTGCATCACCACGGCCGGTTCGTCACCGCGGCGACGGATCTCCGCGACGAGGCCCTGGTACTTGGCGAGCGCGAAACCTGCTGCCCTGCCGATGCCATCCTTCGCATCGAGGTCCGGCGCAGCCGACGCGGCGCGCGACAGCGACTCGAAGACACCGAACTGCAGATAGGCAGACTGGCCGAGGAACGCAAGAAGGTCTGGCGCGAGTTCGTGGAGGTCCACGCGGGTCGCGGCACGCTGCTCGCTGCGGGGTTTGAGTCGAGGAATCTCCGCCAGAGGGCGACGACGCGAGAACCAGGATGCCACGTACGCCAGTGTATGCGACGGGTGGTGAACTAGGCTGTTGGTGCTGCCGGCGTTGGATCGGCGGCCCTACGCCTCGGCATCGAAGAAGGCGTAGACCTTTTATCGATCAACCGACAGGCAAGAATACGTGACTTTCTCCGAACTTAACATCGACCAGGACATGGTCGACGCACTGGCCGCCAAGGGCATCGTCGAACCGTTCCCGATTCAGGCACAGACAATTCCGCTGGCACTCGACGGCCAGGACATCATCGGCCAGGCCAAGACCGGCACAGGCAAGACCCTCGGCTTCGGCCTGCCCATCATCCAGCGCCTGGGCCTGAACCCCGAGCCCGGCGTGCAGGCGCTCGTCGTCGTTCCCACGCGCGAGCTGTGCCTGCAGGTCTACGAGGACCTCGTGGCGGCATCCGTCAACCGCTCGACCAGCATCGTCGCAATCTACGGCGGCAAGGCGTACGAAGGCCAGATCGAGGAGCTCAAGGCTGGCGCGCAGATCGTGGTCGGCACGCCTGGTCGCCTGCTCGACCTCGCAAGCCAGCGCCTGCTGAGCCTCGCCGGCGTGCGCGAGATGGTGCTCGACGAAGCCGACAAAATGCTCGACCTCGGCTTCCTTTCCGACATCGAGAAGCTCTTCTCGCAGACGCCGGCCACCCGCCACACCATGCTCTTCTCGGCGACAATGCCCGGCCCGATCGTGGCGCTCGCCCGCCGCTTCATGAGCCGGCCCATTCACATCCGCGCCACGGATCCGGACGAGGGCCAGATCCAGGCCAATATCAAGCACCTCGTCTACCGCGCCCACGCGCTGGACAAGGACGAGGTGATCGGCCGCATCCTGCAAGCCGAGGGCCGCGGCAAGACCGTCGTCTTCACGCGCACCAAGCGCGCTGCAGCGCGACTCGTCGAAGAGCTGGGCGACCGTGGCTTCAACGCCGCCGCCGTGCACGGCGACCTCAACCAGGAGCAGCGCGAGCGCGCCATGGCCGCGTTCAAGGCCGGCAAGAAGGACATCCTGATCGCTACGGATGTCGCAGCGCGCGGTATCGACGTCGACGACGTCACCCACGTCATCAACCACACCATCCCCGAGGACGAGAAAACCTACCTGCACAGGGCCGGCCGCACGGGCCGCGCTGGCAAGAGCGGAATCGCCGTCACGTTCGTCGACTGGGACGACCTGCACAAGTGGGCGCTGATCAACCGCGCGCTCGAGTTCGGCCAGCCGGAGCCGACCGAGACGTATTCGTCGTCACCGCACCTCTTCGCAGACCTCGCCATCCCCGCTGGGTCGAAGGGCCGGCTCAAGCAGACGCCCGCCGCGAAGTCCGACGTCCCGCCGCGCGAGCGCAGCGGTGGGCGCGACGCGTCGAGGTCCGGCAGCGGATCGGGCGATCGCCCCGCGAACCCGAGGAACCGCAACCGCACTCGTGGTGGCCAGGCCGTGGCAACCGGAGGCAGCGAGTCCGCGCCGGCCGAGCACGCACCGGCCTCTGGCACGCACGACGGTCGCGGCACAGAGCACCACGATGGCAACAGCGCCTCGCGACGCCGCACCCGCACGCGCCGCCGCACCGGCGGTACGGCGCCGGCCGCATAGGGGAAGGTGCGACTAGTACCAGTTAGGAACGTGGCTGGTCTCGAACGACCACGCGGCGCACGGTGATCCGTACCGGCTCGCGATGTAACCGAGGCCCCAGTTGATCTGGGTGTTGGCGTTGGTCGCCCAGTCGGCGCCTGCACTCGCCATCTTGCTCGCCCGGAGCGCCTGCGGGATGCCGTACGCACCGCTCGAGGTATTGTAGGCGTCCGCCCGCCATCCGGATTCGTGATTCCACAACAGGGTCAGGCAGGTCATCTGGCCGGGGTTCCACCCGTATGAGCCGATGACGCTCGCGGCATATGCGCGCGCGGCCGCGGGGTTGACGACGACGCCTGGAGGCGGCGCAAAGCTGTCGGCCGATCCGGTCGAGTGCAGCGAGTTCTGGTACGCCAAGGCTGCCGCAACACCCTGCGCGTAAGACTGCTCGACCGCGGCTGTCGTGTTCTTGAGGGAGGCCAGTTGCGCGTAGAGCACGTCGCCTGCCGCCTTCTGCTTCGCGAGCTCGGCATCCGCGGCCTGCTGCGCCGCCTGGGCAGCGAGGAGGCTCGTCTGTGCAGCGGCCGCGAGCTTATCCCGCGCACTGCGGGCGACATCCGCCTGGCTACTCAGGGCGCGTGCAGTGTTGCTCTCCGCTGTCGCCTGGCTAAAGAGTGAACTGGCCTGGTCGGCGAGCTTCGACACGGCACCAAGCTGGTACAGCAATTGCCCGGATGCCTTCCCACTGAGAAAAATGCCCAACTGAAGATCCTGGCCGCCGGCACGCGAGAGCTGCTCGGTGAGCTGACCACTTCGCTTGCGGAGGCTGTCTGCGGTGGCCGTTGCCGCATCCGCCTGCGAGCGCAGCTGGGTCGCCGTTGCGGTTGCCGCCGACAAGTCGGCCTCCGCCTTCGCATATTCGGCGGCGCGCGTGATCGCCGTCATCCCCGCCTGATCGGCCGAGGATTGCAGCCCGGTCAGGAGCGTATTGATCGTGTCGACCTCGGCCTGTGTTGCTGCCTGGTTTGCCTTGGCGGCCTGCACATCCCCCCAGCTCGGATAGCTCGTAGCGGCGTATGCAACAGTCGACGTGCCGCCCACGGCCACAAGCGTGGCGATGACGAGCGTTGCCAACACTGCGCGCCTCATAGACGAACCTCACTCCGAACCGGTTGCGAACCCGATTCAGGCTAACCCGTAATCGGCTGGGAGCCCGACGCCTCGGCGATGATCGCGTCAAGCACGTCTGGCGCGGTCGTGTTCTCGCCCAGTTGGTTGGGCTTGCCCAGCCCGTGATAGTCACTCGAGCCCGTGATGGCCAGACCGAAGCGCGAAGCGAGTTCGTGCAGGCGCTCCTTGCCGTCATCCGTGTTCTCGCGGTGGTCGATCTCGAGGCCGAACAGGCCGGCGTCGACGAGCCTCGCGAGCCTCTCCTCTGGGATGACCCGGCCACGGCCTGCCGTTCCCGGGTGAGCGAGCACCGGCACCCCGCCGGCACCTCGGATGAGGCGCACCCCGGTCAGCGGATCCGGTGCGTAATGCGGCTGGTAGTACCCGGCCTTCCAGTGCAGGATGCCGGCGAACGCGTCGCTGCGGGTCTCGACGAGTCCGCGGGCGACGAGGGCGTCAGCGATATGCGGGCGGCCGACGGTGGCCCCCTCGGTGGTCTGTGCGACGACGTCTGCCCAGGTGAGGTCGTAGTCCGCGGCGATGCGCGCGACCATCTCCTCCGCGCGGCGGAGTCGCCCACTGCGGATGCGCTCGGTCTCCGCGACGAGCGCCTTGTTCGCGGGGTCGAAGAGGTAGCCGAGCATGTGCACGCTCGCGAACTCGATGCGCGTGCTGAGCTCCATTCCGGGGATGAGCGTGAGCATGGTCCCGTTCGCTGTCCAGGTCTCGGAGACCGCAGCCGCGGCATCCTGCCAGCCCGCCGTCGAATCGTGGTCGGTCAGCGCGACTACGCCGAGCCCGGCGGCGGCCGCTGCACGGATGAGTTCCGCTGGTGTTTCGGTGCCATCCGAGACGCTCGAGTGGGTATGCAGGTCGATGGGACCCCGAAAGCGTCGCACATCACCCATCCCCTCATCGTAGATGCGCTCTGCCAATCGGGTTTCGCGCGTGACTGTGAGTGCGCCCAACGGTGGGTGAAAGAATGGCGGCATGGCCACGAGTACAAACGGGAGCAGCAACACCGATACCGACGCGACGAGCGAGACCGTCCCAGCCGCGACCCCGGAGCCGCGGGCGACCGCCAACCGGTCGACCACGCCGGGTTCGGACAAGTTCAGGGAGTACATCGCGGGCGGCTGGGCCGAGCACCCGGAGACGACTCCGGCCACGCGCGAGCAGGCGGCATTCGCGGCCGAGCGCCGGTCCCGCCTCTCCGCCCGGCATCCGGGCAAGCGGCTCATCATTCCGGCCGGAGTGCTCAAGCAGCGCTCGAACGACACCGACTTTCCGTTTCGCGCCCACTCGGCGTTCGCCTACCTGACCGGCTGGGGCTCCGACTCCGAGCCCGGTAGTGTGCTCGTGCTCGAGCCGAACGCGAGCGGCCATGACGCCACCGTGTACTTCCGCGAGCGTGCCGGCCGCGATTCCGCCGAGTTCTATGCCAACCCGGCCATCGGCGAATTCTGGATCGGGAGTCGCCCGTCGCTGGCACAGGTGGCCGCCGACCTGGGCCTCGACACCCGCGGCATTGCGGATGTCGCGAGCGTGGTCGAGGCAACCGACGAGAACACGCTCATCGTGCGCGAGGCAGACGCCGCCCTCACCGAGCAGGTCGACGGGCTGCGCCTGATCAACCTGGATGACCGCATTGCGGATGTCGAAGCACACCAGGGCGACGACGAGCTCGCGCGCGACCTTTCCGAGTCCCGCCTCACCAAGGATCCATACGAGGTTGAGCAGGTGCGTCTCGCGATCGCCGCGACCGCGCGCGGTTTCGACGATGTGATCGGCGACCTACCCCGCATCACCGGGCACACGCGTGGAGAACGACTCGTCGAGGGCGTGTTCAACGGCAGGGCGAGGGCGGACGGCAACGCCGTGGGCTACGACACGATCGCCGCGAGCGGGCCGCACGCGTGCATCCTGCACTGGACGCGCAATGACGGCGCCGTCGTCCCGGGCGACCTCATCCTGATCGACGCAGGCGTCGAGGTGGAGAGCTACTACACGGCGGATATCACGCGAACCTTGCCGATCAACGGTCGGTTCTCCGAGACCCAGCGCCTGGTCTACGAGACGGTGCGCGAGGCGGCGGATGCGGCTTTCGCGATCGTGAGGCCCGGGATCCGGTTCCGCGAGATCCATGCAACCGCGATGTCCGTCATCGCGCGGCGCACTGCGGAGTGGGGACTGCTGCCGGTGACGGCCGAGGAGGCGCTTGAGGCGGACAACCAGCATCACCGCCGCTACATGGTGCACGGCACGAGCCACCATCTGGGCCTTGACGTTCACGACTGCGCGCAGGCTCGCCGCGAGCTGTACCTCGACGGCATCCTCGAGCCCGGCATGATCTTCACGATTGAACCTGGCCTGTACTTCCAGCCCGATGACCTGACCGTGCCGGAGCTCTTCCGCGGCATCGGCGTGCGGATCGAGGACAACATTCTCGTGACGGCGGACGGGGCGGAGAACCTCTCGATCGCGATCCCGCGCACGGCAGATGACGTCGAGGCCTGGGTGCAGCGTCTCGCTTCCTGACCGGCCCTGAGCCGCGTCCGCACCGCCTTCCTGAGCCGCGTCCGCGCTCGCTTCCCCACCCGCCGCATTTGCAACGCCAGCGGGAGTAGCCCCGCGCCGCGACCATATAACTTCGGCGCTACATACGCGCGAAGTTATTTAGGGTTTGCGGAACTACCCGACGCCGCGATCTTACGTACCCGAACTGTTATGTGAGGTCGGCTCTGTGACGGGCCGGGAACAATACGATAATGCCCATGACGCACTCACTGGGCGGCCGTGCGAGCGCCATTGTTCTCCTCGCGACCGCGATCGTACTCACCTCGGCGCTCTCGGGATGCACCTCGCCAGCGAGCACATCCAAGTCTCCAACCCCGTCAGCCGGAGCCGACGCGGCCCGCCCTGTCCCCAGCATGACACCCACCCCCATCTCCGTCTCCGTGAGCTCACCAACGCCGGGGTTCTTCGTGCCAGTGAACGCGACGGCGTACGCCACAATCGTCGGCGAGTCCGGAGTCGATTTCGATTCGCCGTCCGGCAACTTGATGTGCGGAATCTTTGATCGGAGCAGCGGAAACACGGCGAGCGTGCTTGAGTGGGGCTGCCGGGTCGCAACCCATACGTGGACAGCGTCGAGCGCCAGCCCCTCCGATTACTGCTACACGATCACAGAGATCTATTGCGGAAGCGGAGTAGACGCCGAAGACCACGAGATTCCCCACCCGCTCGCGAACAGCGGCCAGCTCTTTGCCGGTGAATGGCCGAAGGGCGTCGTGAAGGCCCTGCCCTACGGGAAGTCGATCGCGTACAAGAC
>JAVECW010000089.1 GCA_030841285.1 Microbacteriaceae bacterium | reverse complement strand
TCATCCAGGACAAGCTCAACTAGGCGCGGCGCCGCGGCTTTGCTCGCGTTAGTGCCCGTTCCGGCGGGTAGTGCCCGGCGGAACGGGCACTATCCGCCGGAACGGACGCAACAGCGAACGAAGGCGGCGACCGCTACGCGAACGCCAGGATGAGTTCGACTTCGACGGGCGAATCGAGCGGTAGCACCGCGACGCCGACCGCGGACCGCGCGTGCACCCCGGCATCCCCGAAGATCTGGCCAAGCAGCTCCGACGCCCCGTTGACCACGCCCGGTTGACCGGTGAATGTGGGGTCGGATGCGACGAACCCCGTCACCTTGACGACCTGAGTCACGCGATCAAGCGAGCCGATCACTCCCTTGGCCGCGGCGAGCGCGTTAAGCACGCACAAGCGCGCGTACTCCTTGGCGTCAACGGCGGGGATGAGCCCCGATCCGTCGCCGACCTTGCCCGTTGCGGGGAGCGCACCGGCGACGAACGGAAGCTGACCGGACGTGTAGACGAATGCGCCGGCCTGGACCGCGGGAACGTAGGCGGCGACGGGTGGCGCGACATCCGGAAGCGTGATGCCCAGCTCGGCCAGGCGCTCCTCGATCTGCGACATCACTCGCCGCCCTCGACGAGCGGACGCTTGAGATACGCGACGAGGCCGCCCTCTGGCCCGACGACGATTTGGACGAGCTCCCAGCCATCCGAACCCCAGTTATTCAGGATGGCCGCCGTGTTGTGAATCATGAGCGGCGTTGTCAGGTATTCCCAGCGGGCCATCAATCTCCTAGGGTTAGTTGTGGGCATTTGTGTGGTTTACCACCTACTCTGAATCTTATGTCTGCCCAGAAACCCCTGCCTAGAGGTGCGCTCGGAGCCCTCGGCGCGTTCATCGGCATGAGCGTCATTGCTGGACTTCTCGTAACCGCCGCGGTCACCCCCGCGATCGCAGTGACCGGCATGGCCGCCCAGAGCACCATCGGCGTGTTCGAGGGTTTACCCGAGTACCTCAAGGTCGACCAGCTCGCGCAGCCGACCACGATTTACGCCAAGGACAGCAAGGGCGCGGATGTCCAACTGGCGACCTTCTACGCACAGAACAGGCAACCAGACACCTGGGACCAGATCTCACCAAACGTCAAGAGCGCGGCGATCGCCGGCGAGGACCCGCGCTTCTACCAGCACGGTGGAGTCGACCTGCAGGGAACCTTCCGAGGTGCGTTGTTCACCGCGCTCGGAAAGCCGGTCCAGGGCGGATCGTCGATTACGCAGCAGTACGTCAAGAATGTCCAGCTGCAGACGTGTGAGGCCATGCCGGTCAAGACCGCCGCGGACAAGACCAAGTACAACGCCTGCGTCGACAACGCAACCGGTATTACTGCTGATCGCAAGCTCAAGGAGATGAAGTACGCGATCGGTCTGGAGAAGAAGTACACCAAGGACCAGATCCTGCTCGGGTACCTGAACATTGCCGGCTTCGGCGGATCCATCTACGGCATCGAGTCCGCGGCGAAGTACTACTTCGGGGTCACCGCAAAGGACCTGACGATCGCCCAGTCAGCCAGCCTCCTCGCGATCGTCAACAATCCGGTGAAGCTCAAGCTGGACGACCCGACCAGCAAGACCAACGGCGCGGACAACGGATACGCGGCGAACAAGGTGCGTCGTGACTACATCCTGGGCAAGATGCGCGACACCACCAAGATCACGCCAGCCGAATACGCCGAGGCGATCAAGACGCCGATCACGCCGAAAATCACACCGACCGTTCGCGGATGCCAGACCGCCGGAGGCTCCGCCTACTTCTGCGACTACGTGCAGAAGATCGCGCTCAACGACCCGGTCTTCGGAGCGACCGCGGACGACCGCACCTACAACTTCAACCGCGGCGGCTACAAGATTTACACATCTCTCGACCTCGACCTGCAGACGACCGCGGAGGCTGCGCTCAAGGCTAGGGTCCCAAGTACCTTCGCGCAGGCCGACCTCGGCGGTGCCGCCGTCGGAGTACAGCCGGGCACCGGTCGCGTGCTCTTCATGACGCAGAGCAAGACGTACAGCCAGGATCCCAACGTCCTCAAGGCCGACAAGGGCTACACGGCAGTCAACTGGAACACGGACTCCGCCTATGGCGGATCATCCGGATTCCAGGTCGGCTCGTCGTACAAGTCGTTCACTCTTAATGAATGGTTGAAGACCGGCCATTCGCTCCAGGAAACCGTCAACGCGAGCGTCAGCAAGTACGACGCGAGCACCTTCACCGACTCGTGTAGTGGCCCGTGGACCGGGCCGTACAACCCCGGAAACGATGCAGCCGGCGAGGGCGGCACGCAGAGCGCGCTGAACGCAACCGTCCAGTCGATCAACACGGCCTACGTCGCCATGGCCCACCAGATGGACCTCTGCAAAATCAAGCAGGATGCCGAGGCCTTCCTGGTGCATCGGGCGGACGGAACCCCGCTGATCTCCAACCCCGCAAGCGTGTTGGGAACCAACCAGATTGCTCCGATCACGTTGGCGACCGCATACGCAGGCATTGCAAACGGAGGGGTCGTCTGCAGCCCGGTCGCGATCGACAAGATCGTCGACGCGGCGGGTAAGGACATCGCGCCACCCAAGTCCACCTGCAAGGTCGCCACCGACCCCAAGATCGCGGCAACCATGGCCTTCGCGCTCAAGCAGGTCGTGACCCGGGGTACCGCCGCCGGCACGAACCCGACCAAGATCGATGTGCTGGGCAAGACGGGCACGACAGACAACGCCGAGCAGATCTGGCTCACCGAGGCGAGCACGAAGGTCGCGGCGACCTATTGGATAGGCAACGTCACCGGCCATGTGTCAATGCGAAAGGTGAGGCCCAATGGAATGACGGCCTCACTGACACGCACACCCGTAATGAGGCAGATCATGGGGACCGCTCTCGCCAAGTACGGCGGAGACCCGTTCCCCACGCCGGATACGACCCTCGTCAACGGCGTCCAGGTGAAGGTGCCCGACCTCACCGGCAAGGCACCCGCTGACGCCCAGTCCGTGCTCCAGGGCATCGGCCTGAACTACCAGGATGGCGGACCCACTGCGTCCAGCCTGCCGGCGGGCACGGTGGCGTCGACGAACCCCGCGGCGGGCGCGAGCGTGAGCAAGGGCACGACGATCACGGTCTACTCGAGCGACGGTTCGATCATCATGACGACGATTCCCGACGTCAAGGGTGAACCCGAGAACAAGGCGACATCCGATCTTCAAGCCGTCGGCTTCGCGGTCACTGTCGTCAAGGATCCGGCGAGTCCGGACGTCGGTAAGGTCACGGCGATGAGCCCGGCCGCTGGGACATCCGCCGCCAAGGGCTCCACGGTCACGATTACGGTCGGGGGCCCCTAATGGCTCGCCGACCCCTCGGAGCGGTCGGCGTCGCCATAGCGGGTGTAGCAATCACCGCGGGCGCTGCGCTGGCCTGGGGCTCCCTCATCGAGCGGAGGCTCTTCACCCTCCGGCGCGTAAGCGTGCCAGTGCTCGCGCCGGGCGCCACACCGATCACGGTACTGCACCTCTCCGACCTGCACATGGCGCCGTGGCAGCGGGACAAGCAGGAGTGGGTTCGGGCGCTGGCCGACCTCAAGCCCGACCTCATCGTCGACACCGGCGACAACCTGGGTCACGAGCACGGGGTCGATGGCATCGAGTATGCCTTCGAGCGCTTCCGCGGGATCCCTGGGGTCTACGTCAGCGGCTCGAACGACTACTTCGGCCCACAACCGAAGAACCCGCTCAAGTACTTCACGGGTCCGTCGACCCATCCCCGCCGCTCACCGACGCTCGACATCCAGCGCCTGCACTCCTTCTTCGACGACCTCGGTTGGCTCGAGCTCAACAACGCGGCGGGCGCCGTCACCGTCAAAGGCACGCACCTCGAATTCTTCGGCGTGGATGATCCGCACCGCCACTTCGACAAGCTCGAGCTCCTCGCCGGCGCGATCGACGAACTTCGTGAAAACGACCCGGCCGAGGGCCTTCCCACCGTCACGATCGGTGTCGCACACGCGCCGTACCAGCGCGTGCTCGATTCGTTCGTAACGCACGGAGCCGAGGTCATCTTCGCCGGCCACACGCACGGCGGCCAGGTGTGCGTGCCGGGCTTTGGCGCGCTCGTCACGAATTGCGACATCCCCCGCCGCCAGGTCAAGGGCCTCAGCGTCTGGACGCATGCGCTCCGCTCGGCCTACCTCAATGTCTCGGCAGGTCTCGGCACCTCGGTCTATGCCCCGATACGCTTCGCCTGCCGCCCCGAAGCGACGCTCCTCACGCTCACGCCCTCGATGTAGCCGGTCCCGATATCGGCCAGGTCGCCGGCCGGGGCGATCCCCCGCTGGTCAGCGTCCGCACGACGCACCGTGTATTCTTATGAAGGCCTTTCGGGGTCAATCGGGGTGTGGCGCAGCTTGGTAGCGCGCTTCGTTCGGGACGAAGAGGTCGTGGGTTCGAATCCCGCCACCCCGACAGATGCGCCGGTGCGGCGCCCGCCAGGGCGCAGCACCGGCGTTTTTTTTTGGTTCGTGTTCGGCTTGACCACCCCAACCCACGTCAGCCGACTGGACCTACGAGGTGGTGTAACGGATCACGTCATTCCGCATGACGTCACCCGATACCTTCACCGCCTTGAACGTGTGCTCGCCGTCTTTCAGGCGATCGATGGCGAACACTTCCTGGCCGGTCACTCGCGTGGCGTGGTGAGTGTCGATCTGCTTCACCTTCTTGCCGTCGACGTACACGTCGACGGCGCCCTGGTCTGGCCCCATCGCCGTGATCCACTGCACACCGGTTCCCCGGAAGGTGAAGGAGACGGAGTCTCCATTCGTCTTTGTGTAGTGGACATCGTCGTGGTAGTCGCCGCGGAACCGGAAGGCGAGCACGGCATCACCGACAGGCAGTCCCGCCAGGTAGGCCACGGCGATCGTGACCGTCTTGCCCGAGACCCGGTAGTCGGTTCCCTGCTGGAGGGTCTTGCCGCCATAGCTGATCGATGCCAGCTCGCCCGGGTCGCGCAGCACGTCAACACTCACGTCGGCCGGAGCCGACTTGTCGAACGTCGCGGTGGTGGTGCTCAGCAGGCTCTCAAGGGTGACATCCAGCTTGTCGAGCAGCATGTACGAGCCCGACTTCTTGACCACTCGCAACCTGTGGGTTCCATTCGACAGCCCGGAGACGCTGTAGACCGCCTGTTGCACGCCGCGGCCCTGACTCGGGTCGCGGTAGGTGCTGACGGTCTGCTTGAATACTCCGTCGACGTAGACATCGACATCACCCTGTGACGCGTCGGTTTCGGTCACATAATCGATGCCGGTGCCCTGGAACGTGTACTGGAACGAGGCGCCATTGGCCTCCGTATAGTGCACATCGTCGTTGAAGTCTCCCAGCCCACGGTTGCCGCTCTGACCCCACGTCCCGGTATAGACGATCGCCGGATCGTTGTCGTTCACAGTGACACCACGACCCGCGCTCGGCGGAGTCGGCTGGCTGCCAGCGGACGAATCCGCCACCGAAACGGTCAACGGCTGCGAAGTCGCGGCAACCTCGTTGTTGTCGTTGCGGGCCCAGGTGCCGCCATAGGAGACTCGAAGGGCGTCGTCGTTCACCGAGACCGCGGCGTTCTTGACCGGGGTGACTTTCAGCAGACGGACACCGTGGATCGGGACGCCCGCCGCGGCGAACTGCTTATCGAAACGCCCGAGGTTCTTTCCTGCCCACAGGTCGCGCACGTCGGCTGCGCCACTGATCCCGATGTCCGACCAGTTCGCGGTGACATCGGCCTCGGACCTGCCGAGGTTGAACAATGCAACCGTGTACGTGCCATCGGCGTTCTGCGCGTACCACGTCTGCTGTTTGGTGCTGAGCGAGACCGGCTGTGCAGGGGTTCCCGCCTGGTCGACGGCCACGACTTCGCGGTTCGTAAGAAGGTCGATGCCGAAGGAGTCGAGCTTGGTCATGTCGTTGCCGATGTACATCGGAGCCGCCGAGATCGCCCACAGCGTCGTCGCCGTGCGCCGCTCGTCGCGGGTGAGCCCGTCCATCGCGCCGTTCCCGACGTCGAGGGAGTCGAAGTCGTTCCAGCCGCCAGGACCGGCGTACCGCCACCAGTCAGCTGCCCGCGGGAACAGGCGCGCGATGTTGTCCCACTGCGTCAGTGCCTCGTTCCCGCAGTAGCACTCGACATCCCACTCCACGCGCCATCCGTTGGCGTGCTGCTTCCAGTAGTCGGCGTAATTGATGTCGAGCGCCCACGACAGCTCGAACCAGATCCCGCGCGGTTTAAGAGCCTTCGACCAGGCCGCGACGTCATCGCGCGCATCCAACGACAGGTCGCTCACACCAGAACCTGGGGTAACGCTGTCGAACTTGAGGAAGTTGACCTTCCACGACGCGAGAACATCTGCGATCGAGTCGACGTACTTCTGGGTGCAGGGGTTGGCGAAGTCAAGACGGTATCCGATCTTCCAGTAGTCGGCCTGCTGGACCGGCTGACGCACGATGTCGTGGGTGGTGCATCCAGGTGCCCCGTAGACCGGCAGGGCCTTCTGGTAGACATCCGGTGAGATGCCAGGAATCATGTAGAGGCCGAACTTCTGGCCGTTCGCGTGCACGTGGTCGATGACCTTTTGCAGACCGTCAGGGTAGAGCGTCTTGCTCGGCGTGGGTCGACCGTACCCGTCGACCCCGTCGCTCCAGCCCGAGTCGACGTTGATGTAGTCGTAGCCGGCGCTCTGCAGTTTGGCGTGCATCGCGTCGGACTGCACGATGATCTGGTCGCCGGTGATCCACTTGCCGTTACCGGAGTAGACCTGCATGCTGTAGCTGCTCCAGCCCATGTATGGCTTCTGAGCGATCGATGGCGTCGCGGGGGGCGCCTGGCTTTTGGTCGGTGTCGGCGTGGCCGTGGCTGTTGGAGTGGGAGTGGATGTGACCTCCGGTTTCGCCGTGGCCTCCGGCGTCGGTGCGGACACTGCCGGTGTCGCCGTCGGTGTCGGATCGGCTGCCGGCGTCGCCACTGCGGCCCAGACAGGGCTTGTCACAGCTCCGCCGAGCGCGAGACCGACCACCGCGATAGTTGCGGCGACCATGCGAGCTCGCCGCTGAGCTTTCTTGTGTTCCATGCATTCCTCTTTCCCGAGCCCGCGCTGCGTCAGCGCAGACGGGCTGTTTCTCGACCGCTAGCGGCCCTGGACATGTCGTGCTGAGAACCGGCTGAGTCGCGCCCCCACACTTCTTCGATGAGCGTGTAGCGGCGTTGACCCTCGGGAACCGGAATTACTTAACACTGTCAATTAACCATCGAGCGACCGTCTGGCGCAAGAGAATCGGCAGGATGCGCGTCTTCTTCACGATCACGGTGCCGATGATTTCGGGACCCCCGAAGGGAGGCTCACGGGTTTCGATACGGCCGCGGCGGCCTACTCAACCTGCGGCTGCCGGGAATCCCACCCGGTTCGGCGCGGTTGAGAGTGCAGTGACCAATCAGACTCCCCTGCCCAAAATTCCGCTCAACGTGCTCGATTTGGCGAGTAGGGAGCATGGCGCAACCAACGCGGATGCGGTGGCTGGCAGCATCCGTCTCGCCCAGACGGCCGAGCGGTTGGGCTACGACCGCTTCTGGGTCGCGGAGCATCACGGCATGCCCGCGATCGCGTCAAGCGCGCCCGCAGTGCTGATCGCCGGGATTGCAGCGGCGACCGAGCGCATCCGGGTGGGGAGCGGCGGCGTCATGCTGCCGAATCACGCGTCCCTCGTGATCGCCGAGCAGTTCGGCACGCTCAGGGCGCTCTACGGCGACAGGATCGACCTGGGGATCGGGCGCGCGCCAGGCACGGACGGCGCCACGGCGCTGGCACTCCGGCGGGTTGTATCGACAGGCCCCGAGGCGCAGCAAGGGCTCGGGGTCGACGAGTTCCCGCAGCAGCTGATCGATCTCCTGGGCTTCTTCCATGGCGGAATGAGCGAGACGAATCCGCTCCGCGGCATCATCGCCGTGCCCGGGTTGGGCGACGCGCCCCAGATGTGGCTGCTCGGTTCAAGCGGATACAGCGCGCAGGTCGCCGCCGCCCTGGGGCTGCCCTTCGCGTTCGCGCACCACTTCGCGGGCGACGACACCGAGGCGGCCCTGGCGATGTACCGGTCGCGGTTCACGCCAAGCGCGCACCTGGCCGAGGCGCACTGCATGATCGCTGTCAACGTCATCTCGGACGAGGACCCCGAGGTCGTGCGCGCACAGTCGCTGCCCAGCCTGATCGCCTTCCTTCAGCTGCGGCAGGGGAAGAAACCTCAGCCGGTCAGCATTGAGGATGCGCTCGCTTACGAGTTCTCTCCGCTCGAGCAGGAGTTCATCGCCGCCAGGAACAGGCGTCAGGCCGTCGGGACGCCCGCCCACGTACGTTCGCAGCTCGCGTCGCTCCTGGAGTCGACGGGGGCCGACGAACTCATGGTGACATCCGGTGCGGCAACAGTGGATGCCCGGATCCGCTCACTCGAAGTTGTCGCGGACCTCTTCCGCGCGTGATGGTCGAGTAGCACGCGGCCTACTCAACGGGCACAAACGTGCCTGCAGGAGTACCGTGGAATCAAAGGGGGACCGAGGGAGGTCCCAGTGAGCTTCCGTGTAGAACCGCCTGAACGGTGACTGACTCGACGAACGGCCGTGCCACCCGTGGGCGCGAGTTGAAGCACGGCCTCGCCGTTCTGGGGGGAATCCTCGCACTCCTCCTTCTTGCCGGCGTCTGGGTGGGCCTGCGCGCGCTCAACGCGAACCTAGCGCTGGACAAGGCTCAATCGCTCGTCAATACTCTCAAGACCCAGGCCAGGGAAGTGAACCTCGCGGGCCTGGGTGATACATCGAACGCGCTTTCGGCGTCGACGCGCGATGCCGTCGACCAAACCCAGGATCCGGTGTGGCGGGCCGCGGAGTTCGTGCCGTTCCTCGGCCCCAACCTGACGGCCATTCGGCAGATGGCCGAAGCGGCCGATTCGGTCGCGCACACAACGGTCGCACCGATCGCGACGATTGTCTCGACAGTGGGCCTCGCATCGCTGAGGCCTGTGGACGGGCGGATCAGCCTCGCGCCCATGAAAGAGCTCGTAAGCATCCTCGACCCGGCGACCGACTCGCTGCGCAGAGCATCGGCCACCGTCTCCGACATCGACCTGAACCGTACCCTCCCGCCGGTGCGCGCGGCCGGCCACAGCTTGTCGCGCATTCTCTCGAGCGCGAATGGCACATTGGGCGAATTGCGCTCGAGCACCTCGGCCACGTTGTCGATGCTCGGCTCGACGGGACCGCGCACCTACATCTTCGTCTTCCAGAACCTCGCCGAGACCACGGCCCTCGGTGGCACGGCGGCGGCACTGTCTGCGGTCACGGTCGACAACGGCGTGATCACCCTCGCACGCCAAGCGTCGAGCACGGACTTCCCCTGGCAGGACGGTAGACCAGTGATCGCGGAAGATCCGACGCTCTCTGCGCTCTTCACCCCCATGATGTTCACCAGGCTCAACCTCGCTACGAGCCAGCCGCACTTTCCCACCGCCGCCCTGATCACGCAGGCCTTCTGGCAACAGAGGTTCGGCGGCACCGTGGACGGTGTGATCTCCATTGACCCGGGCGCTCTCGCCCACCTTCTCGGCGCAACCGGACCCGTCATGCTGGGCACGGGCGACACGCTCACGAGCGCCAACGCGGTTCCGCTTCTGCTCAACACGGTCTACTTCCGTTACCAGGGTCCACAGGGACCGGCACAGACGGATGCCTTCTTCGCCGACGTCGCGAGGACCATGTTCGGTACCCTCAAGAACACACAGGTCGACCCGCGGGTGCTTCTCGCGACCGTCATGCACGGCGTCAGGGAGCATCGCATCCTCGCCTGGAGTTCGCACCCCGAGGAGCAGAAGCTCATCGCCCTCGGGCAGCTGGATGGCGTGCTGCCAACGGACAACGCCACATCGACGACAACGGGCGTCTTCTTTCGCGACATGTCCACCTCGAAGATGGACTACTATCTCACCACCTCTGCGAAGCTCACGACGGATGTCTGCACCGCGACGACACCAACGTTCGCGGTCGAGGTCGGGCTGCACTCGAAGCTCACGCAGGCGGAGGCGGCGACGCTGCCGAGCTACGTCGCGAGCGCACCGTGGGGTGCAACTCAGTTCAGGACACAGGTATTCGCATATGGCCCACCGGGCACAACGTTCGTCTCCGCCACAGTCAACGCAACCGGAATGTCAGCGGCAATCGGTGGCACCGGAGACGACTTGGGCCGACCCGTCGTGTGGTTCTGGGTCATGCTGACACCTGGTCAGTCCAGCACAGTGACGGCGACCTTCACCGGCCTGGCGGGTACGTACGCCGCTCCGGAGCTGCGCCCAACACCCATGCTCAATCCGACCGCAGTCAGCGTCGACGCCCCGGGGTGTGGCGCGACGAAATAGCGACCGCGGGATTACGGTCGGCCGAGACCGCGATAGGTCCATCCGGCCGCGCGCCAGGCTGCGGCGTCGAGGCAATTGCGCCCGTCGACGATCGTTCGCGTCCGCACGATCTCGCCGATGGCGACCGGGTCGAGCTCGCGGAACTCCGGCCACTCCGTGACGAGCACCAGGACGTCGGCATCGCGGAGCGCATCCAACGCATCAGCCTCATACTCGAGTTGCGGATGCAGCCGGCGCGAATTCTCGATCGCCTGCGGATCCGTCGCCACGACTCGCGCACCGAGCCCACGCAGTTGCACTGCAACCTCGAGCGCCGGGGAATCTCGAACGTCGTCGGAATACGGTTTGAAGGCAAGGCCGAGCACGGCCACCTTCTTCTCGTTTGCGCGACCGTCCAGGGCCTCAACGGTCAGGTCGACTACCCGCTGCCGGCGTCGCAGGTTGATCTGGTCGACCTCCTTGAGGAACGCCACGGATTCGCCCCGCCCCAACTCTTCGGCGCGAGCGGTGAACGCCCGAATGTCTTTGGGGAGGCATCCTCCCCCGAATCCGACGCCAGCGTTGAGAAAGCGGCGGCCGATGCGGTTGTCATAGCCGATCGCATCCGCGAGTTGGGTAACGTCTGCGCCGGCCACTTCGGCGATCTCCGCCATGGCGTTGATGAACGAGATCTTGGTCGCGAGGAACGCGTTGGCCGCGACCTTGACGAGTTCGGACGTGGCGTAGTCGGTGACGACGACCGGCGTGCCCGTGGCAACCGCCGAGGCGTAGATCTCGTTGAGCAGTGCGGATGCGCGCTCGCCCTCGGCACCGCTCGGAACGCCGTAGACGAGCCGATCGGGGCTGATCGTGTCCTTCACCGCGAAGCCCTCCCGGAGGAACTCGGGATTCCAGGCGAGCATGGCCCCGGAGCCTGCGGCCGTCAGGTCTGCGGCCAGCCTCGCAGCCGTGCCCACCGGGACGGTGCTCTTGCCCACGACGAGGTCGCCCGCCGCGAGGTGCGGAGCGAGCGAGGCGAAGGCGGCATTCACGTAGCGCAGGTCGGCCGCGCTACTTCCACGCTTCTGGGGGGTGCCGACCGCGACAAAATGCACGGTCGCACCTGCGGCATCCGCCATGTCAGTGCTGAAGCTCAGGCGGCCACTCGCGATGGCCGAGCTAAGAATCTCCGGGAGCCCCGGCTCAAAGAAGGGCGGCTTGCCCTCGGCGAGATTGGCGATCTTGTTGGCATCGATGTCGATTCCGATCACCTCGTGGCCGAGTTCGGCCATCGCGGCGGCGTGAACGGCACCCAGGTAACCGCATCCGATGACCGAAATTCTCATGCGTTCACCCTAACGATTGCTTGCCAATGACTCCGTGGTCGACCTACCGAGGGTTCGTCAGGTAAAGGTTCGTCAGGTGAAATCGGGGTCAGGTTCTGTCGTGTACGCGGGCGCAGCGGCTGGCTCGATCGGCCAGCGGCGCCTCCCGTTGTTGAGCACACCGTGGCTCTCCTGCAGGTAGCAGGCACCGCACAGGGACTCGTAGGTCACCTCTCGGGTGCCGGCTTCGCTGACCTCGACCGAGGTGTCGATGGCAACCTGGTCGCCGTCGAACACGAAAACGCCGTCGATCTTGCGCGCGTTGAAGATCGCCTTGCGGCCGCAGCGACAGATCGTCTTGAGTTCCTCGAGACTATGCGCGATCTCGAGCAGCCGGCGGCTTCCGGGGAACGCGACCGTCTGGAAGTCGGTGCGGATGCCGTATGCGATAACCGGGATGTTCTCAAGGATCGCGATCCGCAGCAGG
>JAVECW010000012.1 GCA_030841285.1 Microbacteriaceae bacterium | reverse complement strand
CCTTCGACATCGCGACGATCATCTTGCGAACGGTCTCCGCCTGGGCGCTGTCACCGTACTTGACCTTGTCGAGCTTGGTGACACCATCGACGAGCATGGCGATCTCGTCGCCGAAGTTGTGCCGGATTTCGTCGAGGGTGTACTCGGTGTCTTCGACGGTGTCGTGCAGCAAGGCGGCGGCGATGGTCTTCGCGCCGATTCCGAGATCCGCGAGGATCTGTGCGACGGCCACCGGATGCGTGATGTACGGCTCGCCGCTCTGACGCTTCTGCCCGGAATGCGCACGCTCCGCGACTGAATATGCGCCCTCAATGACGGCCAGGTCGGCCTTCGGATGATGCGCGCGTACGGTGCGCAGCAGGGTGTCGACGGCACCTGCCGGCTGCGCACGAGAGAAGATCCGGGGTACGAGACGGCGCAGGGAAGCGGTCTGTGGCGTTGTCGTATCCACCATGCGCGTGCCTCCTCGCTCCATTATCGCCGGATTCGCTTGGCCTTGCCTGATGGCGGCCAGCGCTCCCGGCTACGCCACCTCGCCTGGCGTGCCGTCGTCATGGACGACTGCGGCGCCCGCCGCGTGCCAGGCCTGCATCCCACCCGCAACGTTCGCCGCTGGATAGTCGGCGCGCAGCAATGCCTCGGTCACCATGCGCGAACGACCGCCAGAGAGGCAGATCACGAGGATCTGCTCGTCTTCCGGCAGCTCGTGCTGACGTGCTTCGAGCTCACGCATCGGAATGTGGTGTGCGGAGACCGCATGACCTGCGTCCCACTCGCTGGGCTCACGCACGTCGAGCAGCCAGGCCCCACCGCCGTCGACGAGTTCGATCGCCTGCGCGACAGGAACCTCGACTTCCTCGAGATAACGGCCAGGCATGAGCGCTACTCGGCCGGAACCGCGACGGATGTCGTCGTGGCGGCCTTCGGGCGCGTGGTGCGCACCCGAATGTCGTGTTTCTTGATCTCGGCCTCGCCCGAGCGGAAGTGCGCGTACATGGGCGCGGCCAGGAAGATCGTCGAGTACGTGCCGACCAGGATTCCGATCAGGAGCGCGAGCGAGATGTCACGCAGCGTCGCCGCACCGAAAACGTAGGCCCCGATGAACAGAATCGAAGCGACGGGAAGCGCCGCGACAACTCCCGTGTTGATCGAACGAACGAGGGTCTGGTTGACGGCAAGGTTCACCGACTCCGCGAATGTCCGTCGCGTGAGATTGAGTTCCTGTCGCGTGTTCTCGCGGATCTTGTCGAAGACGACCACCGTGTCATAGAGCGAGTAACCGAGGATCGTCAGGAACCCGATCATGGTCGCGGGCGAGATCTCGAAGCCGACGAGCGCATAGATCCCGGCCGTGATGATGAGGTCATGGAAGAGGGAGACGATCGCGGCAGCCGACATCTTCCAGGTGCGGAAGTACAGCGCCATCGCAATGAAGGCGAGGAGCAAGAACACGACCAGACCCTGGATCGACTGCTGCGTGACATCCGCACCCCAGGTCGGTCCGATGAAGGACGAGGTGACCTGCGTCGTCGGCACGTTGTATGCCTTGGCGAGCGCGTCGCCGACCTGGGCGCTCTGCGCAGCCGTGAGCTGGTTCGTCTGCACCTGCACTGCGTTGTTATTGACGCTCGTCACGAGCGCGACAGCGTTCGGCACAACGCTCGCGACGGCCTTCTGGGCTGGTCCCTGCGCGGTTGTCGAGACATTGCTGATCTGGAACTGCGATCCACCGCGGAACTCGATGCTGAAGTTGAATCCGCCCTTGACGATCGGGATCAGGATCGATGCGATGGTCATCACGATCGCGATCGAATACCAGATCCTGCGCTTGCCCACGAAGTCGTACGAACGCGCTCCCGTGTAGAGATCGTTTCCGAATCGGGTGAGACGACTGGCCATCAGGAATCCTTCCCATTGGTCTTGCGATCCGAAGAACCGCTGGAAACGAGTTCTGCGGCCTTGCGCTCGGCGATGGTCTGCCGCTTCGCCGCTTCCTTGCTGCTCGACACGAGCGTGCCTCGTTTGGCCCCGACTGGCTCGCGGAACTGCGCCGCCCCGCGATAGACCGCACCAAGCGCCGCCGGGTCCAGCCCGCTCCACGCGTTGCCGCTGTTGAAGAAACGCGTCTTCGCGAGCAGCTGTAGCGTCGGGTGCGTGAACAGGACAACCACGAGAACGTCGATGATGGTCGTGAGCCCGAGCGTAAACGCAAACCCCTTGACGTTGGCCGCTGCCAGTACATAAAGGATGATCGCCGCGAGCATGTTGGTCGACTTCGACGCATAGATCGTGCGTTGCGCTCTCTTCCAGCCCGCCTCGACCGCGGATTCCAGCCCCCTCCCGTCGCGGAGTTCGTCGCGTATTCGCTCGAAGTACACGATGAACGAGTCGGCGGTGAAACCGATCGCGACAATGAGGCCGGCAACGCCGGCGAGGGAAAGCCGGTATCCGTAATGCCAGGACATCAGCGAAATCGCCAGGAAGGTGAGCAGCGCGGCCACCACGAGAGAGGTGATGGTCACGAGGCCCAGGAGACGGTACTGGAACAGCGTGTAGATGACGACGAGGAGAAGGCCGATCAGACCGGCGAGGAGGCCACTGGCCAACTGCGACGAGCCGAGCGTCGCCGAGATCGTGTCCCGGCTGAGCTGCTGGAAGCTGAATGGCAGCGCGCCGAACTTCAACTGGTCAGCAAGAGTCTGCGCCGAGGCTTGCGTGAAGCTTCCGGTGATCTGCGGCTTGCCATCCGTGATGACCGCCTGGGTCGCCGGCGCCGAAATAACCTTGCCGTCGAGCACGATCGCGAACTGATTCTCGGAACCGGTGAGGCCGTTGAGGCGTGTCGTCACAGCGGCGAACTTGGTGGTACCCGCGCCGTTGAAGACGATGTTGACGCCCCACTGGCCCGTACTGACACCGCTGGAGTTCTGCACGAGCGAGGCCGTCGCGTTCGAGATGTCCTGGCCGGGCACCTCGATGGGTCCAAGGATGTACTTCACGGAGCTGTCGGCCTGGCAGGTGATCAGCGGCTGGTTCGCCGGGGCCACGTTGGTCGAGTTGGCAGCGGCCGACTTGCAGTTGAACGCGTCGTACTGGGCCTGCAGCAGCGGTGTGACGTACGCCAGGTCGCTTCCATTGGTTGGCTTGGCAGATGGCGTGGACTGCAGGTTCGGGGCAGGTGTGGGCGCTGGGGTCGACTTACCGTCGGCGCCGATGACCGAGGTCGAGGGCGCCCCCGCAACGAGCACAGGACGGAAGTCGAGCTTGGCGCTCGACTGGATCTGGTTGAGCGTCGTGGCGGACGGCGTTCCGGGGATCGACACGACGATGTTGTTCGCGCCCTCGGTGCTGATCTGCGATTCGGAGATACCAGACGCATCAATGCGCTGGCGGATGATCGAAACGGCCTGGTTGAGCTGCTGCGGCTGAACCTTCTGGCCGGTCGTGATCACCGGCTGGAGAATGATCTGGGTGCCACCCTGCAGGTCCAGCCCGAGCTTAGGCAACCATGTCGCGTTGCTGAAGAAGACACCGGCGGTGAGACCGGCGACCATGACCACGACTAGCACCCCCAACCAGGTCAGGGAACGCCCAGCTTTCTTGACCGGAGACGACTTTGCCAACTACGAACTCAGCTTTCTACGCGCGTACCCACGCCTCGCAAGGCGTGGGTACGCAAAGGATGAATGTCTATTCGTCGTTCTTCTTGCCAGGCTTCGTCGCGGCGCCGTCGATGCGCTCACCGTACTCTGGCGCGCCCAACGGAGTCGCGTGGTCCTCGTTGAGCTCGACGCCAGGAGCCTCAGCGGGCTCGGTCGACTCTTCTGGCTCGGCAACGGTGGGCTCGACAACGCGCGAGATGGCCTGGCGGTGGAGCTTCAGCACCGTGCCAGGGCTGGTCTCGACGAGCGCCGAGTTCTCCTCTTCATCGATGGAGAGCAGCGTTCCGTAGAGACCGAAGTTGGTCATAATCTCGGCACCGGGCACGATCTTGTTGCGCAGTTCCGCGGCATCCCTCTGGCGCTTGCGGTTGTTGCGGAACATGAAGAAGATCAGCACGGCCAAGACGGCCAGCATGACAATGGTTAACGGGTCCATGAAAAGTGCCGAACCTTCCGGGGGACGATACGTCGACCGCCCCGCTCAATCGATTGTTTGTGGCCGATGGGCCAACTTGAATTATAGGTCATCCATGAGCTGGGGTTGCTGTGAGTGCTCTGCAACTCCAAAGTGTCGCCAAGCGGCGCGCGTCGCGACTCTACCTCGGGGCGTGCGAGAGATCAGACCGATCCGCACCAGGAACGGTTCCACGACCGACTCGATCGTCTCGGCTTCCTCGCCGACAGAGACCGCCAGGGTGTTGAGACCGACCGGTCCCCCCTCGAACCGCGTCAGGATGGCGTGCAACACTGCGCGGTCCAGCCGATCAAGCCCGAGCGGGTCCACATCGTAGAGATCGAGAGCTGCTCGTACGGCCGTCACATCGGCATCCTCACCGTGCACGAGTGCGTAGTCGCGGACACGGCGGAGAAGTCGGTTGGCGATGCGTGGGGTGCCGCGGCACCGGCCGGCGATCTCGGCCAACGCTTCCCGATCCACGTCGAAGCCCAGCAGGACGGCGGCACGGGCGAGAACCTGCTCCAGCTCGCTCTCGTCATAGAACTCGAGGTGCGCTGTGAAGCCGAACCGATCGCGCAATGGATTCGGCAGGAGGCCGGATCGGGTCGTCGCGCCCACAAGCGTGAACGGAGCGAGATCAAGCGGGATCGACGTCGCGCCTGCACCCTTGCCGACCATGATGTCGATGCGGAAATCCTCCATCGCGAGGTAGAGCATCTCTTCTGCCGAGCGGGCCATCCGATGGATCTCGTCGATGAAGAGCACCTCGCCGGGCGTCAGGGAGGAGAGCAGGGCGGCGAGATCGCCCGCATGCTGGATCGCCGGGCCGCTGGAGAGCCGCAGTGGACGGCCGCTCTCGTGCGCGATGATCATGGCGAGCGTGGTCTTGCCGAGGCCGGGTGGGCCGGCGAGAAGAATGTGATCGGCCGTGCGATCCTGCATCTTCGCCGCGGTCAGCAGGAGCTGCAGCTGGCCGCGCACCTTGGCCTGGCCGACGAATTCGGCGAGAGTGCGCGGGCGCAGCGCGCCCTCGAATGCCAGTTCGGCCTCGGACTCCAGATCTGGCTTGGTCAGGTCGAGGCCGTCGTCGTCGAGGTTTTCGTTGTGCGTGCTCATGGTCAGCGCCTCACCGAGGTCTGGCCGGGCCCGAGCCTGCTCAGCGTCAGCCTGAGCAGGGCCGGCACAGTGGAGCGCTCTGCTTCTGCCGATTCGGCGATGGCTTCGGACACGGCCTCAGCCGCGATGCGCTCCGGCCAGCCCAAGCCGACAAGCGCAATGAGAACACTCTCGCTCAAGGACGACGACGGTGCGGGCGCGGCACCAGCGCGCGCCACGCGCGGCGGTACGAGCTTTCCCGTCAGGGACACGACGATCAACTTGGCCGTCTTCGGACCGATGCCGGAGACCTTACGGAAGACGGCGTCGTCGTCCGCGGCGACGGCCGTCGCAATCTGGTCGGCGGAGAGCACGGAGAGCACGCCCATCGCCGACTTCGGCCCAACCCCGGAGACTCCCATGAGCAGGTCGAAGACCTCGAGTTGCTCCTTGTCGACGAACCCGAAGAGCGACAGCGACTCCTCGCGCACGATCAGCGAGGTGAGCATGAACGCCCGCTCCCCGGCCCGCAGCGAGAGCGCGTGGTCCTGGGTCAGCTGCACCGAGAGCCCGACGCCGCCAACCTCGATCACCGCGGTTCCGCCGGATACGGCGAGCACGGTGCCACGAAGAGAGGAAATCACTTGGCCAGCCTACGGGGCACCACTGTCACCCGAGTGGAGCGCTCGGCGGCGCGCCACGCGGCCTGCGCGGGAGTCAGGCCAGCAAGATCGGCATCCGCACCTGGCCCGGGTGTCACTCCACCCGGCGTTCGCCACGCATGGCAGATCGCGATCGCGAGGGCGTCGGCCGCGTCCGCCGGCTTGGGCACTTCGCTCAGCCCGAGGATGCGTGCGACCATCGCCTGCACCTGTTGCTTGTCGGCGGCGCCGTAGCCGGTGATCGCCGCCTTCACCTCGCTCGGGGTGTGCAGCGCGACAGGCAACCCGCGCTTGGCTGCGGAATGCAGGGCGACACCGCTGACCTGGGCCGTCCCCATGACTGTGCGCAGATTGTGCTGCGCGAATACCCGCTCGATTGCGACCACCGAGGGCCGATGCTTATCGAGCAGCTCCTCGATGCCGTTCCCGACGGCCAGCAGCCGCTCCTCGAGCGGCATGCCGGGCGGGGTGCGGATGACGGCGACCTCGACCAGTTGTGCGGTGCGGTTGGCTGCGACATCCACAATGCCGACGCCACAGCGCGTGAGACCAGGGTCGATGCCGAGAACCCGCACCGACATGGGCGCGGCGCCTACTCTGCCTCGAGCTCGGCTTGGACCTCGGCCGAGAGATCGAGGTTGGTGTAGACGTTCTGCACGTCGTCGGAGTCTTCGAGTGCGTCGATCAACCGGAAGACCTTGCGCGCGGTCTCGGCGTCGCCATCGACCTGCACGGTCGCGATGAACTCGACGTCGGCGGAGTCGTAGTCGATTCCGGCGTCCTGCAGCGCGGTGCGCGCTGCCACGAGGGCGGATGCCTCGGTCACGACCTCGAACGACTCACCCCGAGGTGTGACCTCCTCCGCGCCGGCGTCGAGCACGGCGGCGAGAACGTCGTCCTCTGTCACCTTCTCGGACTGCGGAACGACGATGACACCCTTGCGGTGGAAGTTGTACGCGACGCTGCCAGGGTCGCCCATGGTCCCGCCGTTGCGCGTCATGGCGGTGCGAACATCCGCCGCCGCGCGGTTCTTGTTGTCGGTCAGGCACTCGATGAGGAGCGCAACACCGTGGGGACCATATCCCTCGTAGATGATGGTCGCGTAGTCGATCGACTCACCGGTGAGGCCGGCGCCGCGCTTGATCGCGCGGTCGATGTTGTCGTTCGGAACCGAGGTCTTCTTTGCCTTCTGGACCGCGTCGACGAGCGTGGGGTTGCCGGACATGTCGGCACCGCCGATCTTGGCAGCGACTTCGATGTTCTTGATGAGCTTGGCGAACGACTTGGCACGGCGCGAGTCGATGACCGCCTTCTTGTGCTTGGTCGTTGCCCACTTGGAATGCCCGGACACTGTGCTCCCTCACTACCTCTACAGATCCTGACCATTCTAAGTCAGGGCGCGGATGTCGGACCTGTCAGCGCGCGGCTTCGCGAACCTTGCGCAGGAAGTATTCGTGGAACCGCAGGTCGTTCGTGACCTCCGGGTGGAACGAGGTGCCGATCAGGTTGCCCTGCTCGACGGCCACGATCCGGCCATCGTCGAGCGATGCCAGGGCCGTCGCCTTCTCCCCCAGCGTCTCGACGATGGGCGCGCGGATGAACACGGCGTGCATCGGCTCGGC
>JAVECW010000133.1 GCA_030841285.1 Microbacteriaceae bacterium | reverse complement strand
CACCGCGTTCATCTCGGCGTCATCCGGTGCCTCTTCCCGCGGCCGGGCGAGCAGGAGGTTTGCGCGCAGCGTCGAGTTGAAGAGGTGGCCATCCTGAGGACACCAGCCGAAGCGCGGCGCGAGTGCGGCGAGGTCGCGGCCCGCGGTGTCCCATCCGTTGATCCGGTACTGCCCCGCCGCTGGCTCCAACTGGCCGAGCAGGACCGCGAGCAGGCTCGACTTTCCAGAGCCGGAGGGGCCGGTCACCACGAGCCACTCGCCGCGGCGCACCTCGGCAGTCACATCCTGTGCCACGACCTCGGACGAGCCCGGCCAGCGAACAGCGACACCATCGAGGCCGAGGCTTTCGATCGGCTGGAGCGCAAACTCCGGCCGCGCGGTCAGCCTCGGATCGGCGGTCGTACGCGAAATACGACCGAGCACCTCGCGCAGGGCGGGCGACGCCTGGATCGCGGCAACGAGGTCGAGCAGCGGATCGATGAGGCCGAGTGGCACGAGGGCGAGGACGGCCACAAGGCCGGGGGCAGTTGCCGCCGATGCCGCAATCGGCAGCATCAGAATCGACGTGAGCGCACACGCGGCGACGACGATCGCGCTGCCGAGGCCGAGCGCCCAAGCGCTGCGCCGTGCCGTCCCGCCTGCCTCACCGTCGAGTCGCTTCAACTCGAGCCGGATGCGCCCGTCGACCCCGTTCGCCCGGAGTTCGTCAGCAGCGCCCAGCATTGCCGCAAACCGTCGCAGCACCGTCGACTTAAGGAGCTGCTGGGCGCGCGACGCGCGAGCATCCGCCCAGAGTGCGACCAGGGGCGCAGCGACTCCGCCGACCAGGCCAAGGGCGACCAGCAGGGGAAGCGCGACCGGAGCGATAACGCCGAGGGCGGCGATCGTGATGACCAGCGTGGTGGTGCCGATCGCCACCGGGAGTACGACGCGGATGGAGAGGTCGCGAACCTGGTCGACATCGCGTACGAGGTGGTCGAGGGTGCGTCCGCTGGTGAGCAGGTCGCGACTGCGCGCGCCCTTCGCAGCGAGAGCGGACCACAGCCGCATCCGCAGCTCCGTTAGCGCCGTGAAGACCGCGCTGTGTCCGACCAGCCGCTCGGAATACCGGAAGACCGCCCGGCCGATGCCGAAGAAGCGCACGCCCACGATCGCGACGAGCAGGTACATGATCGGTGGATGCTCGCTGGCGCGAACGATGAGCCAGCCGGACAGTCCCGTCAGGGAAAGGGCGAAGAGGGCGGCCAGGGTGCCGAGGACGACGGTGCCGAGGATGCGACCGGCCACGGGACGCAGGACGGCGCGCAATTCGCGAAGTGGATGTGCCGGACCGGCGTCGCCGACCCTGGCGCGGACGGCTCGGACAGCGAGGTGACCCTGCGCCGGGGCTTCCACGGCAGTCTCGTGGCGGACCCCGCCCGACAGCAGCACCCGGCGATCGCCGATGGCGCGGACCGCTGGATCGTGGGATGCGACGATGACGGCGATGCCTGGCTTCATCGCGACGATCTCGGAGATGACGACACGAGCGCTCACGGCGTCCAGCTGCGAGGTCGGTTCGTCGAGGAGAACCAGATTCGCGCCGGCGGCAACCCGCAGGAGCACGCGTCCGAACGCGAGCCGTCGCAGCTCCCCCGGGCTCACCAGGCTGGGGTCGGCGTCCGCGAGGTGGGCGAGGCCGAGCCGCAAGAGCACGTCGCGCGCGAGGTCCTCCGCATCCGGGTCCTCGGGTGCATAGAGCAGCAGTTCACCGAGCACGGTCTCGGAAGTGGTGTGCGGATGCTGCGAAAGCCAGGCCAGCCGGCCACTCTCGATTGCACCGACCCGACCGCTCACGGTAACGTCATCGCCGCTGACGAGCCTCCCGGCAAGCACGCGGAACACCGTCGACTTGCCTGTGCCGCTGCGGCCATCCAGCACGGTGATCTCGCCACGGGGCGCGTCGAAACTCAGGTCTCGCAGCGTGTCGGCGCGCCGATCCGTGTACCGGACGCTGAGGTTCTCGACCCGCACCAGGCCGGCGCCCGACTCGATCACCGTGCGCTGAGGCGGAGCATCCAGGATTGCCCGGGTGCGAGTGATCGCCTCGCGCCCGTCCTGCGAGGCGTGGAAGGCCGCGCCGATCTCGCGGAACGGGGTCATGCACTCCGGCGCGAGGATGAGGACGAGCAGTCCGACCTCGAGCGAGAGGTCTCCCGCGACCAGTCGAACGCCGATCACAACGGCGACGAGGGCGACGGAGATCGTCGCGATCATTTCGAGTGCGAGCGCCGAGAGGAACGCGGTGCGTAGGGTCTGCATGGTCTTCTGCCGGTGGCTGTCCGAGATCGCGCGAAGTGCCGCCACCTGTTCCCTTGCCCGCCCGAGCCCGACCAGCACCGGAAGGCCGCGGGCGAGTTCGATGAGGTGGTCGGAGAGACGGCCGAGTTCCGTGGTGGCTTCAGCGACCCGCTCCTGGGTGCGGATGCCGATCAGCACCATGAAGAGCGGAATCAGTGGCACGGTCAGGACGATGATCAGAGCGCTCAGCCAGTCGGCGAGCAGGATTCGCGCGACGATGAGCGCTGGCACGGTCGCCGCCGTCACGAGGGCGGGCAGGAACACCGTGAAGTACTTGTCCAGGTCGTCGAGGCCCTGGGTGGCCAGGGTTGTGAGCGCCCCGGACTGCCCGCCTCCCTGCTCGAGCGCCCGCTCCGCCAGTTCGGCCCGGATTCGTTCCTTCGTGCCGAGTAGGGCTCTCGTCGCGACGGTGCGATGTGCCCAAGCGACGAACGCCCGCAGCAGGGCAGAACCGATCCCGATTGCGAGCACGGCCGCCAACCCGGTGCCGCCGCCGCGACCGCCAATGACCTCGACAACGCCGGTCGCCACAGCGGTCGCCAACCCGATGATTGCAACGGCCTTGAGCGCGCTCAGCACGCCGAGCAGGTACAGGGTCGGCCAGGTCTTCACGGCCAGCCCGGCGAGCGGCGATTGCGACCGCAGCCTGTCGATGCGATTGCCTCTGCCGATGCGCTTGCCGCCTCGGATGCGGTTGCCCGCGATCGCGCTCATTGCTGACGGAGGGCGGGCTGGACCGCCTGTTGGCGTACGGCGGGCTCGACCGCATGGGCCGCAGGGATGAGATCCCCGCTCACCCGCTTGCGGAAGACCCAATACGTCCAGCCCTGGTAGGCCAGCACGAGCGGGATACCGAAGCAGGCGACGACCGACATAACGCCGAGCGTGTACGCCGACGAGGATGCGTTCGCCACAGTCAGGTCGAAGGCATGGTTGATCGTCGACGGCAGAACGACGGGGAAACTCGCCACGAAGATCGACGCCATACCTGCCGCGAGGAAGGCTCCGAAGCCGACGAAGGCCCAACCTTCCCTGCGGTGCGCGTTAGCGAGCATTCCGACGACGGCGGCAGCAACCGCGACCGCCGCGATGATCCAGGTAACCCCGGTGCCCTTCTCGACCTGCAGCGCAAGAATCCAGACGAGGAGCGGCACGAGCGCGATCGGCGCGGCGCGGCGGGCGAAGGCGCGGCCTGCGTCTCGGACGTCGCCATCCGTCTTGAGGGCTAGGAAAGCCGCCGCGTGCACGAGGCTGAATCCAACGACGGCGAGTCCGCCGATCACGGCGTAGCCGTTGAACCAGGCGAAGGCGCCGCCGACTCGATCCCCGTTTGCATTGAGTGGAAGCCCGGTGGTGGTGAGGGCAAGCGCGGCGCCCACTCCGAAGGCCGAGACAAGAGAACCGAGGCCGATGGCGATGTCCCATCCGCGGGTCCACCGCGCCGACTTTCCCTTGCCCCGGAACTCGATGCCCACCGCACGGAAGATGAGCCCGAACAGCACGAAGATCATGGGTAGGTAGAGAGCGGAGAAGAGCGACGCATACCAGAACGGGAACGCGGCGAACATGGCTCCCACCGCGGTGATGAGCCAGACCTCGTTGCCGTCCCAGACCGGTCCGATCGCGTTGAGCATGACGCGCCGCTGAGTTTCGGTGCGCGCCGAGAACAACAGGTGCATGCCCACTCCGAGGTCGAACCCCTCGAGGAAGAGATAGCCGGTCCACAACACGGCGATGATGATGAACCAGACGCTTGGAAGGAATTCCATATCAACACTCCTAGTACGCGAAAGCGAGAACGTCGCTCTTCGGATGACCGTCATCATCGGGTTGGTCCGGTTCGGCCAGTTCTGGCACGGCGCTGGCGATTCCACCACGCACATACCTGACCAGGAGCCTGATCTCGAAGACCATCAGCACTGCGTAGACGAGCGTGAGCGCGATCACAGAGAAGAGCATCTCGCCTGCACTTACCCCAGGGGAGACGGCGGCGGCGGTGAACATGTACAGTCCATCCACCCCGGTGGGGTTCGGCGCGACTACGAAGGGCTGCCTGCCCATCTCGGTGAAGATCCAGCCCGCCGAGTTGGCGGCGAACGGAGCGAGAATCCCGCCGACGGCGAGGAGCATGATGCCCTTGGAGCGCGGAACTGTGCCCTTTCTGGTCAGCCACAGTGCCACTGCCGCCGCGAAGGCCGCGATACCACCGAAGCCGATCATCATGCGGAAACCCCAATAGGTGACCTCCATCATCGGGAGGTAGTTGATCTTCTCGCCGGCCCGCGAGCCGTAGATCGGGTTGTCTGGCAGGTTGGTGCCGTACTTCGCCTCGTACTGGGGCAGCAGCTGGTCGACTCCCTCGACCGGGGTCGTGAAGTTGCCCTTGGCGAGGAAGGAGAGCACTCCAGGAATCTCGATCACTGGCACAACATCACTGCAGGTGGTCGAACCGAGCGCTCCGATCGAGAGCACGGAGAAGCTTGTTCCGGTGTGGCACGCGGCTTCGGCTGCGGCCATCTTGAGCGGCTGTTGCTGGAACATGAGCTTGCCCTGGGCGTCCCCCGAGATCGCGACGCCCGCGAATGCGACGATGGCAACGACCGCGCCGATCCTCAGCGAGGTGATCCAGATGCTGTGGTCGGAGCCGTCTCGGCCGGGGATGCCGGGGGCGACGCCGGGAACGACGCGACCCGTGACATCGACCGTGTCGATTCCATCGCGGCGGCGCTGCCACAGCTGGTACCAGGAGATCCCGAGCAGGAAGGCGCCGCCGACCCCGAACGACCCGAACATAGTGTGGGTGAACGCCGTGACGGCGGTGTTATTGGTGAGCACGGCCCAGACGTCGTTCATCACCGGGTGACCCTTCACGAGAACCACGCCGACCGGATGCTGCATCCACGAGTTTGCGACGATGATGAAGTACGCCGAGACGATCGACCCTGCCACCGCTATCCAGAGGCACGCGACGTGGATCGCCTTTGGCAGCTTGTTCCAGCCGAAGATCCACAGGCCGAGGAATGTCGATTCGATGAAGAAGGCGAGCAGCGACTCCAGGGCCAGCGGTGCTCCGAATACGTCACCGACGAACTTCGCATACTCGCTCCACGCCATGCCGAACTGGAACTCCTGCACAAGTCCTGTCGCGATCGCCACGATGACGTTGATCAGGTAGAGCTTGCCCCAGAACTTGACCATGCGGTACCAGCGCACGTCGCCGGTGCGATGCCAGCGCATCTGCATGCCGGCGACGACCGGGCCGAGGCCGATCGTGAGTGGCACCATCCAGAAGTGATAGACGGTCGTGATGCCGAACTGCCAGCGAGCGATCAGCAGGGGGTCGAGTTGCACGACAGGTCTCCGTTCCGATTTCTACTGTCCGTAGAACAACTCCTTTCTACACTATGTAGAAGTTGATTTCTACTTGATGTAAAATCATTTGCATGGCGACGCTAGGTGAACTCGAACGATCCGTGATGGATGTTCTCTGGGACTCGACGGATGCGCTCACGGCAGGAGACATCCGCGACGATCTCGCCCACGGCAATGCCGAGGGAGTCGGCAAGGAGCTCGCGGTCACCACCGTGCTCACGGTGCTTTCCCGGCTCGAAGCGAAGAACTTCGTCACTCGCGAACGCGACAGTCGTCCTCACCTCTTCAGCGCGTCGACGAGTCGCGCCGCTCACATGGCGGAGCTCATGCACGAGGTACTCGGTGCCGCACCGGATCGCGAAGCGGTGCTGGCACGCTTCGTCGGACAGGTGAGCCCTCGCGAGGCCGACGCCCTCCGCAGGATTCTCGCCGGCAAATAGTGTGACGATCACCTGGGTCGCGCTCGCGGCGTTGGCCCTCGCCCTGGCATGGCCGGTGCCCATCCTGCTCGCCCGCGCAGCCTGGCCCGCTCGCGCGCCGGGCATCGCGCTCGTCGTCTGGCAGGCGATCGCGCTCACCGGTGGACTCTCGATGATCGGCGCGCTGCTGTCCTATGGTCTTGAGCCTTTCGGCACCAACCTGGTGGATGGCCTTCGTTCCTTCTCGACATCGCTCCTTGCCGGTTCGCTCCCCCGCGACTCGGGATTCAGCCAGATGTTCGCACTCAGCGGTGCCATCTTGCTCGGCATCCATCTGCTCCTCAACCTGGCGACCACCTTCGTGCGCGCGGAGCGTTCACGGCGCCGCCACCGACAACTCGTTGCCCTTTTGAGCTCGCCGATGCCCGAGCATCCCGGGACCCGACTTCTCGATCATGAGGCACCTGTCGCTTACTGCCTCCCAGGGACGACACGGTCGGTTACGGTGCTTTCCGCCGGCCTCATCGCGATCCTTTCGGGGGAACAGCTACGTGCGGTCATCGCGCACGAGCGCGCCCACGCCTCGCAACGACACCATCTCGTTCTGCTGGCGTTCCGAGCGTGGCGCGGATCACTGCCATGGTTCCCGATCGCAACCCGAGCCGATGAGGCCGTTGCGATCCTGGTCGAGATGCTGGCGGATGACCAGGCGCGCCGAGTGGTGTCCGACGACACACTGGCACGTTCGATCGCCATCGTCGCCTCAGAGTCACCGGACGCGACGGCGGCCGCAGCTCTCACCCCCGACGGCTGGAGCACGCTGGCGGCCGACAGCGCGTCCGCAAGCCGCAGGATCGCGCGGCTCGTCGACGAGGTCAAGCCGATCGGCTTTCCGGCGCGCGTGTTCGCCGTAGCCGCGGCTGTGGCGCTCGTTCTGGTGCCGACGGCGCTCCTCTTGTCACCCGCCGTTCCGGCCTGACGGCATCGAATTCGTCCGGCTGCTTGCGTCCACAGGAGCTCCCAGAATCGCTGGGGCCAGCCACAGGAACCCCATAGGCGGGCTGCCTACCCTCCTAGAGAGGAAGCCGCACTCAGTGCTGGTGCCATACGCAACGAAGGTGATACGCGATTGACAACTCTGACACTCGACCGGCCGATTGTGAAGGCAAGCCCCATCCGCGGCAGAAAGCGCAGCCGCGTTGTGCTCCTGCTCTGCGTCATGTACGCGATCAGCTACATCGATCGCACCAACATCTCCACGGCAGCACCGATGTTGCAGACCGATCTGCACCTCACGGACGCACAGCTGGGATACGTCCTGGGCGCATTCTCCGTTCCGTACGCCCTCCTCCAGGTCTTCGGTGGCAGCATCGGTGAACGGTTGGGGCCGAGGAAGGCTCTGGGCTGGATTGCGATTCTCTGGGGTGTCGCAACGATCGCGACCGGATTTTCGGTCGGCTTCTTTTCGCTCGTAGGCGCTCGTCTCCTGCTCGGTCTGACCGAGTCAGCGGCGTTCCCCACCGCCACCCAGGCGATGAGCAGGTGGATCCCGTCCGATCGCAACGGCTATGTCCAGGGCATCGTGCATTCCGCATCGCGCCTCGGCAACGCTGCAGCACCGCTGATCGTCGCCGGGCTCATCGCGTGGAGCGGATGGCGCACGTCGTTCCTCTACATCGGCCTGCTTAGCGTGGTGTGGGCCGTCCTGTGGGCCACGTTCTTCCGCAATCGCCCGGAAGACTATCCGAAGATCACCCGCCAGGAACTCTCCGAACTCCCGGCGCGCCCCGCATCCGCCGTACGCCCGCCCGTGCCCTGGAAGAGGCTCATGCGCACGCTCGCGCCCGTCGCGTTCGTTGACTTCGGCTACGGGTGGACGCTCTGGGTCTTCCTCACCTGGCTGCCGACGTTCCTGAGTACCAGCTACGGTCTCCAGCTCAGCAGCTTCGCGCTCTTCACCTCACTCGTGTTGTGTGGTGGGGTCGTCGGTGACACGGTCGGCGGCGTCCTGAGCGACCGGCTGCTTCGCCGCACCGGCAATGTCAGGTCCGCCCGCCGGACGACTCTCCTGATCGGCCTGATCGGCTCGCTGGTGTGCCTGCTGCCATTGCTGTTCGTGCACCAGTTGATCGTCGCCACGTGTGCCCTCGCACTGTCGTTCTTCTTCCTCGAGCTGACGAACGCGACCCTCTGGGCCATTCCGATGGATGTCGCACCGGAGTGGGCGGGCACCGCGAGCGGAATGATGAACACCGGATTCGGCGTTGCCGGCATCATCTCGCCGATCGTCTTCGGCCTGCTCGTGCAGTACACCGGATGGCAGTGGCCGTTCGCAGTGTCGATCGTGCTGCTCGCTGCCGCAGCGGTCGTCGCCGCCCGGATGCACCCGACCAGGGTCAGTTCCGACTCCGGCCTCGGTTCCGGCGCGATCCTCGAGCCTAATCAGCGGGCCTAGGTGTAGTTCCCAGAGACGTTGCGAACGCGGTCGATAGGCGATTTGCCACCGATGCCGGTGTTGTCGGGTTCTCGGCGGGAGCTGATCGCGGCGATGTTGCCGGTCGCGTCAGTCAACGCGACCGGTCGCGTCGGCCAAGGGGTGTCGCCCGTTCGGCGATCATCGACGTGTGCGAGGCGATCATCCGGCACGCGTTCAGGCTGACACCCGTTCAGGCTCGCATCTGGCTCTCAGGCTCGGATCCGGATTTCGGGTTCGGTGGTGTAGTCGCGGCCGGCCGGGGACGTCCAAGTCAGGTTTCCGGTGCCGTCCCTGGCTTGGGTAACCTGCCAATCGGTGTTGTGCTTGAGGGTGTGGTGGCTCTTGCAGAGATGCGCGAGGTTGTCGTGGCGGGTCTGGCCGTCGTGCGCCCAGTCGCGGGTGTGGTCGATCTCGCACCGGGCAGCGTGACGGGAGCAGCCGGGGAAGCGGCAGGTGGC
>JAVECW010000123.1 GCA_030841285.1 Microbacteriaceae bacterium | reverse complement strand
GGCGCATAGCTGACCTTGACGAGCCGTGGACCCCTGGTCGAGCCAAGGCCCACGCCGAGGATGCCGCCGAAGCCGTCCGCTTCGAGCGCTTTCTCGTCCCAGATCGTGATGTCCACCGGGAGCCCAGCGCCCTGCTCGGTCGCGGCGGCCGCGAGCGTCTCCGGGTAGAGGTCGGAAGGCGGCGTGTTGACGAGGTCCTTGACGAGGGACACCGCCTGCGTGACCGCCTCGACACGGGCGATGAGCGCATCCGGGTCGGCGACCGATGCGTGCACGGTGATATTGCCGACGGGAGGCTTCGCTGCCGCGAGTGAGGACACGCGGTAGGTGTTGAACGCGTACGCACCCAGGGTCGCGCCCTCGAGCACGGCTTCGACTTCTGCATCGGTCTTGAGCGGCAGCGCGAATGCAATCGAGGCGACGCCGGCCAGCTGGCGAGTGGCGGAGCCCGCTGCGTAGCGCAGC
This sequence comes from Microbacteriaceae bacterium, assembly GCA_030841285.1. Classification (GTDB taxonomy): domain Bacteria; phylum Actinomycetota; class Actinomycetes; order Actinomycetales; family Microbacteriaceae; genus JAUZGC01. The sequence continues at coordinate 38,758 of JAVECW010000123.1, read as the reverse complement.
GCGTCCAGGTCTGGTGTGGCGCCGATCCCGACGACGGCGACGCTTGCCGAACCGCCCGTGCCGGGCAAGCGCACGAGTTCGTCCTTTCCACCTGTGAATCCGATGGCAACGAGCTGCTCGACGAGAGCCTCGAAGCCCTCCTGTGCGAACAGCGTGATGGTCGAATCGCGGAGGGTCGCGGCGACCACCGTGGCATCCGCGCTCGAGTCGTTTACAGGGTTGGTGGAGAGGGCGATGCTTGGCACAGTCATGCCTCGAATGCTAGCTGTTCGCTCTGGGCATGCCCTCCCACGGCCCGGTTGTCGGGTCAAGGCCAAAGCACGGCGCTTAGAGTTGAACTATGCAGGAAGCGGGTGAGTTGTTTGAGTTCAACCCGGACCTCGGTGAGGTCCCGGAGGGGTTGAACCTTGTCGCCGGACTCACCGGGTTCGCGGATGCCGGCGCCGGCGTCACGCAATTGGGCACCTACCTGCTGAGCACGCTTGATCACGAAGACATCGCCACCTTCGATGCTGACGTGCTTCTCGACTATCGGGCGAGGCGCCCCACGATCTTCTTCGATCAGGATCACCTGGCCGACTACCAGCCGCCGACGCTCAAGCTCTATCTCGCGTATGACGAGCTCCGTCAGCCCTTCCTCCTCCTGACCGGGTTCGAACCGGATTTCCAGTGGGAACGCTTCGCCGCGGCGGTGCTGCAGCTCATCGACCGCTTCCGGATCAAGGGCGTCACGTGGGTGCACGCCATCCCGATGCCCGTTCCGCACACGCGCCCCATCGGTGTGACCGTGAGCGGCAACCGGAGCGAACTGATCGACTCCATGTCGGTGTGGAAGCCGCGCACCCAGGTTCCCGCCAACGCGCTGCATCTCGTCGAATACCGGCTCCAGCAGTTGGCATATCCGATCGCCGGGTTCGTGCTACTGATCCCGCACTACCTGGCAGACACCGAGTACCCGGCCGCTGCCGTCACCGCGCTTGAGAGCGTCAGCGCCGCGACGGGCCTCATCTTCCCGACCGATCGTCTCCGCCAGGAGGATCGGGAGTTCGTCGCCAACATCGACGAACAGGTCGCATCGAACCCCGAGTTGGGGCGCCTCGTCGGTGCGCTCGAGGAACGGCACGACAGCTACATGCAGGACACCCCGCTGCGTTCGCCGTTGACGGACGAGGATGGCGAGTTGCCGACGGCAGACGAAATCGCCGCCGAGTTGGAGAATTTCCTCGCCTTTCGTCGTCACGGCGACGACGAGCCCGGTCCTGGCCTGTAATCCGGCCACGCGGCGACCGGCTTCGCGATCAGATTAAGCTTGCTTGAGTGAACTCGCGACGCTCCTGGCTGATCTACGGCGTCGGGGTGTTCGCCTACCTGGTCGCCATCACGCAGCGCTCGACCATCGGTGTCGCCGGTGTCGCGGCCACCGATCGCTTCCACAGCACGGCCTCCACGCTGGCCACGCTCGCCGTCGTGCAACTCGCCGTCTACGCGGCCATGCAGGTCCCCGTCGGGGTGCTCATCGACCGGATCGGGTCGCGATGGCTGATGGCTACGGGAACCGCGCTCATGATCGTCGGCCAGGTGACCGTGGCGTTTGCGCCGACCATCGGGGTGGCGGTGATCGGGCGCATCCTCGTCGGCGCTGGCGACGCGGCCATCTTTACCTCGCTCATCCGGCTCACCAGCTCCTGGTTCCAGGGCCGGATCGTTCCACAGCTCTCGCAGTGGGTGGCCAACATCGGCCAGCTCGGGCAGGTGGTGTCCGCCGTGCCATTCGCGATCATCCTGCACGAGTCCGGTTGGACGGTGGCCTTCCTCTCTGCGGCATCTCTCTCGGTGCTGGCTTTCGTCGGAATCGTGCTTGTGATTGCGGATCGACCGCACGGATCGACGGAGGGGCCGCGTCCGGCCAGCCTGGCCGACTCTCTGCGTCAGCTCCGGAAAAGCCTCACGCGCCCTGGCACGCAGCTCGGCTTCTGGTCGCACTACACGACACAGTCGTCCGGGACGGTCTTCAGCCTCATGTGGGGCTTTCCGTTCATGGTCTACGGCCTCAAGCTCAACCCCGGGCTGGCCGCCGGCCTCCTGAGCGTCATCGTGGCTGCCGGAATCGTGTCCGGGCCGGTGCTCGGGCTGCTCACGGCTCGTTTCCCGCTGCGCCGGAGCAACATCGTGCTCGGCGTCGTTGCGGCCATTGGCATTGCCTGGACCATCGTCCTGCTGTGGCCGGGCGTTCCGCCGCTGTGGCTGATCGTCCTGCTCCTTATTGTGATGGGTGTCGGGGGACCGGGGTCGGTCATCGGCTTCGATTACGCACGCACGTTCAATCCGCTGCACAGTCTCGGTTCGGCGAATGGAATCGTGAACGTGGGCGGTTTCTTCGCGAGCTTCGTGATGATGTTCCTCATCGGCATCCTGCTTGATGCCCAGAACGCGATCCGGATTGCCGGGGGCGGGGCATCCGATCTCTATGCGCTTGATTCGTTCCGGTGGGCTTTCGCCGTGCAGTACATAATCATTGGGATCGGCGTACTGTTCCTCCTGAGAGCGCGCAGGAGAACGAGGCGCAAGCTTTCCGAGGATGAGGGAATAGAAGTGGGCCCTCTCTGGGTTTCAATCATCGAGGCATGGAAGCGGCGCGTGCAGTAGCCGTGGCTGGGGGCGCGAGCAAAGCGTGCAATAATTAACAATCGGACCCGTTCATATCCAGGGTGTGGTGAATCATTGATCGCCACGCAGAGACCTAGGACTTGACATGGGTCCTAGTAATGTCCAAATGCAACCTGAGCCAGGCTTTTGGAGCGCGAGCTCGCCTCCGCTTGGTACGAAAGGTGTTCACATGGCAACCCGCACAGCAAAGCCCGCGGAAGCGGAAAAGGTCGCCGTCGCGGCCACGGCGCCAGCGTCGACGACGAAGACAAAGACTGCGGCTAAGACCGCCACGAAGACTGCGGTCAAGGCGACCGATGCGAAGACCCCTGCGGTCAAGAAGCCCGTCGCAAAGAAGGCTACCGTTGCGGAAGCCACCCCGAAGCAGCGTGCGAGCAAGAAGGCCGCTGATGATGACGAGGATGATGACGTCCTCGACGACGATGTTGCGGTAGACCTGGCCGACGGCGACGAGGTCGTCGAGGTTGACCTCGAGGCTGACGACACGGCTGCGGCCGGCGACACGGTCGAGGCAAAGGCCGGACCGGCGGACGACGAAGCCGGCGCGGACGACGATGATTCCGACGACGAAGAGCGGACGACGGGCGCAGACTCGAGCGAGCCCCTGCCGAGCGGCGCCCTCGTCCTGCGAGCAGTTGACGAGGACGACGACATTCCCGTCTACTCGACCGCTATCACTGGCGCGACGGCCGACCCGGTCAAGGACTACCTCAAGCAGATCGGTAAGGTCGCGCTCCTCAACGCGGCCGAAGAGGTCGAGCTTGCCATGCGCATCGAGGCCGGCCTGTTCGCAGAAGACAAGCTCGCGAACACGCCCAACATGCCGAAGGAGCTCGAGCGCGAGCTCAAGTGGGTTGCCCGTGACGGCCAGCGTGCGAAGAGCCACCTGCTCGGCGCGAACCTGCGCCTCGTGGTGTCGCTCGCCAAGCGGTACACCGGCCGTGGCATGCAGTTCCTCGACCTGATCCAGGAGGGGAACCTGGGCCTCATCCGTGCCGTCGAGAAGTTCGACTACACGAAGGGCTTCAAGTTCTCGACATACGCGACGTGGTGGATCCGTCAGGCGATCACCCGCGCGATGGCCGACCAGGCCCGCACCATCCGCATCCCGGTGCACATGGTCGAGGTCATCAACAAGCTTGCTCGCGTGCAGCGCCAGATGCTGCAGGACCTGGGTCGCGAACCGACGCCGGAAGAGTTGAGCCGCGAGCTCGACATGACCCCGGAGAAGGTCATCGAGGTGCAGAAGTACGGCCGCGAGCCGATTTCGCTGCACACGCCGCTCGGCGAGGACGGCGACAGCGAGTTCGGTGACCTCATCGAGGATACCGAGGCTGTCGTGCCCGCGGACGCGGTGGGCTTCACGATGTTGCAGAAGCAGCTGGAGAGCCTGCTCGACTCGCTCTCCGAGCGTGAGGCCGGCGTGATCCGCATGCGCTTCGGGCTCGGCGACGGAATGCCGAAGACGCTCGACCAGATCGGCGATACCTTTGGCGTGACGCGTGAGCGCATCCGTCAGATCGAGTCGAAGACGATGGCCAAGCTGCGTCACCCGTCTCGCTCGCAGTCGCTGCGCGACTACCTCGAGTAGCCCAGGTGCGCTACAGGCTGGCGGTCCTCGCTGGTCGCTTCGCCCGTTGGGTGCTGCGATTGCGAGGTGGGGGATCCGCCGTGCCCGGGCGCGTCGTCCTGGCCATTGCGCCACGCTTCCTGGAGCGAGCCGTCAGCCGGCTCCCACTCGGCCTCGTGTTCGTCTCGGGGTCGAATGGCAAGTCGACAACCACGAACATGCTCGCGGGCATTCTGCGTGAGCACGGGTTGAATGTCTTCACGAACCCGTCCGGCGGGAACCTGCCGCAGGGTATCGCATCCGCCATGCTCGCGTCCGTTCCACTCGACGGCTACGTTCACGCCGACGTCGGCGTCATTGAGGTCGACGAGGCGTACGGAGTCGCCCTGGCCCATGCCCTCAAACCCCAGGCTGTGCTGCTGCTGAACGTGCAGATCGACCAGTTGAACCGCTTCTTCGAGCCGGCGCGCGTTGTCGAGATGCTGCGCAAGATCGGCCAGACGGCCGACAAGCTCCTGGTCGTCAACGCGAACGACGACAGCCTTCGCGGTGTTGCTGCTGCTCTGTCAGACGGGTCGCGGACCATCGCGTCATTCGACGTCGCTCCATCGCTCATCGAGGCGTCGCCGAATGGCCTCGCGAATGTCGAGGCCTTTGCGGGAGCGGGCGAAGCGCCCCTGGCTCCCGCACGTGTGACCGTCTCCGAGCTTCGAGCGCGCGAGGCGACCCTGCTCGTCGATGGCACACCGGTTCCCATCGCGTTGCCCTCTCGCGGACTCCACTACGCGGTGGATGCCGCCGGCGCCGTCTCGACCGCACTCGAGTTGCTGGGTGATCGCTTCTCGCCATCCGCGACGCAGAGTGCGATGACCACGCTGCGCACGGTCTACGGACGCGGCGAGACGCTGAACGTGCGTGGCGAGGACATCGAGATCATCATGATGAAGAACCCGCCCAGCCTTCAGCTGAACCTCGACTACCTGGACGCGGCGCCCGAGCAGGTGTACGTGGCGGTCGACGAGGGCACGCCGGATCCATCCTGGATCTACGACATCGACCTGTCGTCGCTCGACCACGTCGACGTGGTCACCGGCACCAAGGCCTGGCAGTTCGCGACGCGATTTGGCTATTCGGGTATCCCTGTCGGCCAGGTCGTGCCGGAGTGGCGTGCGGCGCTCGAGGCCTTTCTGTCGCTGCCAAGGCCGGCACGCGGGATGAAGACCATGATCGTGAACTACGAGCAGATGATGCTCATCAGGAAGCACCTGGGATTCCTCGACCTGGAGGGCGGCGAGTGATGGAACCGCTGCGCATTCTGCACCTGTATCCGCGCGAGCTCGGCATCAACGGGGACGTCGGCAATGTCACGACGCTCGTCGCGCGTGCGGCCTGGCGTGGGATTCCGGCGGTCGTTCACGAGCACCAGGTCGGAGAAGCGATCCCCGAGCACGTGGACCTGGTGCACATCGGCAGCGGTCCGCTTTCCGCGCAGCACGCTGTTCACGAGGATGTCGCGCGGATCGCGAGCCGACTCGTGTCGCTGGCGGCATCCGGCGTGCCCTTCCTCGCGATCGCCGGCGGCTGGCAGTTGCTCGGTCGTGAGCTCGTCACCGCCCAGGGAGACCGCCTCGCCGGTGCGGGGGTCTTCCCGTCGCGAGCGATCCTCGGCGCCGCGCGCACGGTCGGCGAGGTCGTGCTGAAGACATCGGATGGCATCGTGACCGGCTTCGAGAACCACTCAGCGGCGACGGTTCTCGAGGAGGGCGCTCTGCCCTTCGGCGTGGTCGTCAGCGGCGGCGGAAACACTCCGGATGTCGCGGGCGAGCGGTTCGAGGGCATCCGGGTGGGTGAGAGCGTCGGCACGCAACTGCACGGCTCGCTCCTGCCGATGAACCCGGTCGTGGCCGACCGCCTGCTGCTCGCGGCGCTTCGGCGGCGGGATTCCGGGGCTGTCCTGACAGCTGCGCCGGAGCTCGCGCGCGTCGACGAGTTTGCTGCACGCTCCCGCGAGGCGATCATCGCTCGCTGCGGCGCACGCGTCTCGCTCTAGCGGACCCGGCGTTCCCGCAGCCCGAAGGTTGCGAGCTAGCGGAGGTACACCCGCGGAACGCGGGGAGCGACGCTCGTGACGATCTCATCTCCGATCGTCTCCGCCCATTCCGCCCACTCTTCCGCGGTGGGTTCGCCCTCGTCGCCCGCGCCGAAGATGATTGCGACGTCGCCGACCTCCACTCGCGCACCGTCCGTGTCGACGAGCAGCGAGTCGACCTCGACGGATGCGATCGGGCAGCGCACGCCATTGACGAGGATCGAGGCTTGCTCGAGCCCGATGGTCGGGACCCCGTCCGCGAAGCCGGCCGCGACCCGCGCGAGCCTCGAACCGCCCACGCTCGTCTCGATGACGGGTGCGCGCAGCGACATGACCGGGACCAGGCCGAGCTCGGCACCCGTCCGGTCGTCGAATGGCGAGATGCCGTAGGCCGCGATGCCGATGCGTACGAGTCCGAAGCGCGCCTCCGGCATCCTGATCCCGGCCGAGCTCGCGGCCAGGTGCAGGAGTTCGAAGCGAGCTCCGAGTGCTTCCGCGACGGCGACGGCATTCAGGAATGCCGCGAGTGCTGCTTCGTCATCTGCGACGGATGCGTCGGCGAGATGCGACCACGCGGCGCGAATCCTGAGGACCCCTGCGCGCTCCGCCGCAAGGGCGGTCCGCACAAGTTCGGGCCAGTCCTCGATCGTCGCGCCGTTGCGGCTGAGACCGGAGTCGACCTTGAGGTGGACGACGGCCGGACGGTTCGCTTCGGATGCCGCGATCGCCTCGAGCTGCCAGACGGCAGAGATGCCGAGTTCGATGTCGGCCTCGATGCCCGCACGAAAGTCCGTCTCGGTTCCGTGTAGCCATGCGAGCAGCGGGGCCGTCACGCCCGCGGTGCGCAAGGCCAGGCCGGCCGGGATCTCGAGCACGGCAAGGGAGGAGGCTCCGGCCGCAAGCCCGGCCGTGGCAACGGGGAGGAGCCCGTGCGCGTACGCATTGGCCTTGACCGCGAACATCAGTTGGGCGGGCGCGACGAGCTGGGCGATGCTTCGAACGTTGTGCTCGAGAGCGACCAGGTTGATCACGGCCTCGGCGTGCGGGTTCGGCGTCGGACGGCTCATGCGCGTGAGTACGCTCGTTCGATCCGCTTTCCCAGCCCGGAGAGGATGACTTCCGGTCGAACGCGTGCGGCCTCGGCCCAGTCCTCGACCGTCGGCTCATCCCGCGAGGCGTCTCCCAGCAGAATGGCCTCATCGCCGACACTCGCCGGATGATCGCCCAGGTCGACGACGAACTGGTCCATCGCGATCCTCCCGGCGACGAGCGCTCGGAAACCGTTCACGAGGACGGGTGCGCGGTTCGATGCGACGCGCGGGACACCGTCGGCGAAGCCGAGTGCGACCAGTGCGAGCCGGGTCGGGGCGGAGGTGCGGTAGGTGTAGCCGTACGAGACCCCGCTGCCACCGGGAATGGTCTTGACGGCGATGACCTCGCCACTGAGCCGAAGAGTGGGGCGCAGGCCCGGCGCGACGCCGAGTCCGTAGAGGCCAAGGCCGATGACCTGCGACGGCAACGGCCTGGCAGCCGATTCGCTCCCGCCGACGTGTACACGCATGTGCGGGTCGATCGACCGCACGAGCGCAGCATCCTCGTGGTTTGAGGCGAGAAATGTGCGAACGCCCGCCTCGCCGAGTGCGCTCAGAACGGGAGCAAAGCCGTGGCCGTAGGCATCCGCGCGAAGGTCCGCCATGCTCTCCGACAGGTCAGATGTGCTTATCCGTGCATTCGCGATAATCGCGTCGAGATCGATGGAGGCCCGCCTGCGCACACCCGTAGCCACCGATCGCATCCCTCTCGCGTGGGGTATTGACTCGTCGCCAGCTAGGCGCGCTGCTCCTCGAAGAGACGGGCAGTCTCGTCGTGCCAGCTGTGAGCGATGGCCGACAGCTTCTCCTGGTGCTTCTTGCCGTGGTGCGCGCAGAACAGCAGCTCACCGTTGTTCACGGTCACCCGGATGTACGCCTGGGCTCCGCAGCTATCGCAGCGGTCGGCCGCCGTGAGCTGCGGCTCGGAGGCGAGCTCGTCAACCGCACCCGTATTTGTGCTTATCGTTGACATAAGATCCGCCTCCAATGCTTGTGAATCGATCAACGTGATACATCAATGAAAGCACGTTCGGCTCCGAGGTACGTGCTGTTTGGCTGGCATTTCGCTGTACGCGTAGCCATTTAGCCCGAATGGGTGTCGTGCACGGTCGGCGGCTCGAGGCTCAGTACGCTGGGTGAGGATCGGGCGTTCAGGTCTTTTCAGTAGCGCCGTCATTTGTGCAAGGAGCGTTCGTGTCGAGCTCAGACTATTCCGCCAGGCATCTCTCCGTATTGGAGGGCCTTGAAGCCGTTCGCAAGCGGCCGGGCATGTACATCGGTTCGACGGATTCCCGCGGTCTCATGCACTGCCTCTGGGAAATCATCGACAACTCCGTTGACGAAGCGCTCGCAGGCCATGGCGGCGCGATCGACGTGATCCTGCACTCCGATGACAGCGTCGAAGTGCGCGACAAGGCGCGCGGAATTCCGGTCGACATCGAGCCCAAGACGGGTCTGAGTGGCGTCGAGGTGGTCTTCACGAAGCTGCACGCCGGCGGCAAGTTCGGTTCTGGCTCGTACGCTGCATCCGGCGGATTGCACGGTGTCGGAGCATCCGTCGTCAACGCTCTCTCCGAGCGACTCGACGTCGAGGTCGACCGCGACGGCAAGACCTGGGCGATGTCGTTCCACCGCGGTGAGCCTGGCATTTTCGCCGACAAGGGTGGCCCGGCAAGCCCGGATGCCGTGTTCGCGCCGTTCGAGAGCGGAAGCGAGCTGCGCGTCGTCGGCAAGGTCGCCAAAGGCGTGACGGGAACGCGCATCCGCTATTGGGCCGACCGGCAGATCTTCACGACGGGTGCGGAGTTCCAGACGGATGAGCTGCTCGGCCGCGCGCGCCAGACCGCTTTCTTGGTTCCCGGCCTCGTCCTGAATATCGCAGACCAGCGTGGCGGCGAGACGGTCGACACCGCGTTCACGTACCAAGGCGGCATCTCGGAGTTCGTGGACTTCCTCGCTCCCGACAGCCCGTTGACCGAAACCTGGCGACTGCACGGCTCCGGCCACTTCACCGAGACTGTCCCCGTGATCACCGAGACCGGTGCCATGGTTCCGACCGAGCTCAAGCGGGAGTGTCACGTCGACATTGCGCTGCGTTGGGGCACGGGATACGACACTGTGATGCGGAGCTTCGTCAACATCATCGCCACGCCCAAGGGCGGCAGCCACCAGGCCGGCTTCGATGCCGGCATGCTCAAGTTCCTGCGCCAGCAGGTCGAGGTCAATGCGCGCAGGCTCAAGGTGGGCAACGACAAGCTGGAGAAGGACGACGTCTTCGCGGGTCTCACGGCCGTGCTGACGGTGCGCTTGCCAGAGCCGCAGTTCGAGGGGCAGACCAAGGAGGTCCTCGGTACCCCGGCTGTGCGCGCGATCGTCGCGAACGTCGTCGCAAAGGCGATGGGCGAGCGGTTCTCCTCGAGCAAGCGCGACGACAAGGCGCAGTCCGCGCTGTTGCTCGATAAGGTCGTCGCCGAGATGAAGTCACGAATCTCGGCTCGTGCGCACAAGGAGACCCAGCGGCGCAAGAACGCGCTGGAGAGCTCGTCGCTCCCGGCCAAGCTCGTCGACTGCCGGTCGAGCGATGTCTCCAACAGCGAACTGTTCATCGTCGAGGGCGACTCCGCCCTCGGCACAGCGCGCCGGGCGCGGGACAGCGAGTATCAGGCGCTGCTGCCGATCCGCGGCAAGATCCTGAACGTGCAGAAGGCATCCGTCTCCGACATGCTCTCCAACAGTGAGTGCGCGTCGATCATCCAGGTGCTCGGCGCCGGCTCCGGCCGCAGCTTCGACATCTCGATAGCCCGCTACGGCAAGATCATCATCATGAGCGACGCGGATGTCGACGGCGCGCACATCCGCACCCTGCTGCTGACGCTGCTCTTCCGATACATGCGGCCGATGATCGAGGAGGGCAGGGTGTTCGCCGCCGTTCCACCGCTGCACCGCGTGATCGTGATGAACCCCGGCACCAAGCCGAACGAGACCATCTATACGTACTCGGAAGCCGAATTGCAGGGCATCCTGGCTGGGCTCAAGCGCACCAACAAGCGCTACCAGGAGCCGATCCAGCGCTATAAGGGTCTCGGCGAGATGGACGCAGACCAGCTCGCGACGACGACCATGGATCGCCGGCACCGCACGCTGCGTCGTGTCCGCGTGCAGGATGCCGAGCAGGCCGCCAAGGTGTTCGAGCTGCTCATGGGCAACGATGTCGCCCCGCGCAAGGACTTCATCATCGCCGGGTCGAACGAACTGTCGCGCTCGCGGATCGACGTCTGAGCCCGCGAGCGACGTCGAAAACCCGCGAACAACGAATCCCGCGAGCGACGTCTAACCGAGCTGGTGCCCGACCGATCCGATGACACCGTCGAGGCCCTGGCCGGATGCGTCGCGCCTGGCGCCGCCTTCCGGCAGCTCGCGCGCAGCGCCATCCGGTGCGAGTGCGATCGCGGGTGAGCGCCCGACCCACGCGAGTGTGAGCTCGTCCTCTCCCTTGAGGAAGCGGTGGGAGCGCACGCCGCCCGTCGCGCGGCCCTTGGCGGGGAACTCGACGAAGTCGCTCACCTTGGCACTGCCGGCATCGACACCCAGGAGTTTGTCCGTACCGGACGCGACGGTGACCACGACGGATGGGTCGCCGACGGGAACGCTCGAGAAGAAGATGACGCGGGCTCCAGCGCCGAGGCTGATGCCCGCCATTCCGCCGGCTGCGCGCCCCTGCGGGCGAACCGAACTCGCGGGGAAGCGCAGGAGCTGGGCATCGGATGCCACGAACACGAGTTCGTCGCTGTCATCGCCCTGCACGGCACCGATCACTTCGTCCCCTGGCTTGAGCGTGATGATCTCGAAGTCTGGTCGGCTGGCCCAGTCGCCCGTGGTGACGCGCTTGACGATGCCCTGCCTGGTGCCGAGCGCGATCGACTTCTGGGCCTCGAGCGAGACCACGGCCAGCACGCGCTCGTTCCGGTCGGCCAGGGCCAGGTAGTCGCCCACCTTGACGCCAGCGGCGAGCTGGATCGAGTTGGACGGCACGACCGGCAGGTCGACGGGGGAGAACCGGATGAGCCTGCCGCGGTTCGTGACGGCACCGACCTCGGTGCGGCTTGTCGTCGTGAGCGTCGACTGGATCGCGTCGTGCTTGCTGCGGCGAGCCGGCGCGACGATCCGGTCAAGCCCGCCATCGTCATCCGGCTGCTGGTCCACGCGCACGATGCGCCCAGAGGTGCTCAGGAAGACACGGCAGGGGATGTCTGCGACCTCGAGAACGGCGGATGCGCCGCGCGAGCCGACCGTGGCAATCGAGGGGCGCGCCTCGGTCAGGAGGGTTCGCCTCGGGGTGCCGAATCGTGCCGCGACGTCTTCGAGTTCGTCCGAGACGAGTTGGTTGATGCGCGCCTGGCTCCCGAGGATGGCCTCGAGCTCCGCGATCTCCGCGAGAAGTTGGCTCTGCTCAGCCTCGAGCTCGATGCGAGAGAAGCGGGTGAGGCGACGGAGGCGCAGTTCGAGAATGTAGTCGGCCTGCAGCGTGCTGAGGTCGAAGACGTCCATCAGGCGCGTCCGAGCCTGATCGGTGTCGTCGCTCGCGCGGATGACCTGGATGACCTCGTCGATGTCGAGGATCGCGATCAGGAGACCCTCGACGAGGTGCAGGCGTTCCCGGCGCCTCCGCAGGCGATAGGTCGAGCGTCGTGTCACGACGGAAACGCGGTGGTCGACGTAGACCCGCAGGAGTTCGCGCAGACCCAGGGTTTGCGGGCCGCCGTCGACGAGTGCGACGTTGTTGATGCTGAAGCCGTCTTCGAGCGGAGTGTGCCGATAGAGCTGCTCGAGCACGGCCTCCGGGCTGAATCCGGTCTTGATGCCGATGACCAGGCGCAGGCCCTTGGTGCGGTCGCTCAGGTCGGTGACGTCGGAGATGCCGTTGAGCTTCTTGGAGTTGACGCCATCCTTGATCTTCTCGATGACCTTCTCCGGGCCGACGAGGTATGGCAGCTCGGTGACGACGAGGCCACTCTTGCGGGCGGTGATGCTCTCGACACTGACCCTGGCGCGGGTCTTGAAACTGCCCCTGCCCGTCGCATACGCGTCCTTGATACCCGCCAGCCCGACGATCGTGCCGCCCGTGGGCAGATCTGGGCCCGGTACGTACTCCATGAGGTCTTCGAGAGTCGCATCGGGGTTGGCAAGCAGGTGGCGCGCCGCACCCACAACCTCGATGAGGTTGTGCGGGGCCATGTTGGTCGCCATGCCGACGGCGATGCCGCTCGCGCCGTTGACCAGGAGGTTCGGGAAAGCCGCGGGAAGAACATCCGGCTGCATCAGCTGGTTGTCGTAGTTGGGCACGAAGTCGACGACGTCCTCGTCGAGGTCCTCCGTCATGGCGAGGGCGGATGCCGTGAGCCGCGCCTCGGTGTAGCGCGCCGCGGCCGGGCCGTCGTCGAGCGACCCGAAGTTTCCGTGTCCGTCGATGAGGGGGACTCGCAGGGTGAAGTCCTGCGACATGCGCACGAGTGCGTCGTAAATGGCGCCGTCGCCGTGCGGGTGCAGCTTGCCCATCACCTCGCCGGTAACGCGCGCGGACTTCACGTGGCCGCGGTCGGGGCGGAGCCCCATCTCGCTCATCTGGTACAGGATGCGACGCTGCACGGGCTTCAAGCCGTCCCGCGCGTCGGGGAGCGCGCGCGAAAAGATGACCGAGTACGCGTACTCGAGGAACGATCCCTGCATCTCGGTCGTGACGTCGACGTCCTCGATGCGTTCTGTGCTGCCGTCCGTGGCTGTCGGGTCGTCTGTAGGGTTCATCCGTGCAATCTTGTGCTTGGTGCGGGGGTATCGCGGGCCGAAAACGTAGGTCTGGTCCCGCCTGCCTGTGACAAACTGGGCCAGATGCCCCCCATGCTACCGGCCGCGTATTCGACACGGTTGAGCCTTGCCGAGGTTCTGCCAAGTTCGCTGTCGGCTTTGCACGGCGTCGAGAATCCGCTCGGGCTCGGCGAGGTCCAGCGCGCGGTCATCGTGCTCGTCGATGGGCTCGGCGCGTCGTCCCTTCGGGAGCGAGCAGGGCACGCGCGCTTCCTGGCACCCCGCCTGACGAAGGGGACGACGATCGATGCCGGGTTCCCGACGACGACGGCATCCGCGATCGCGACGCTGTGCACCGGCGTGACGCCTGGCAGCCACGGACTCGTCGGCTACCGCGTGCGCGACGTGGCCAACGACCGCATCGTCAACCAGCTGAGCGGGTGGGATGCGCAGATGGATCCCGCGACCTGGCAGCGTCAGGCAACGGTCTTCGAGCTGGCGAGGCAGCAGGGCATAGCGAGCTACGCGATCGGGCAGCTTCGCTACCGCGACTCTGGCTTCACCCAGGCCGTGCTGCGAGGAGCCCAGTACGTGCCGGCCCAGCAACTGGCTGACCGCTTCGCCGCCGCGAAGGCGATCCTCGATCGTGGCGGCCGGAGTCTCGTGTATCTCTATGTTCACGAACTGGATGTCGCTGCCCATGCCAAGGGCTGGGAATCTCCCGCCTGGCTGGCCGAACTCGAGACGCTCGATGCCGAGATCTCGGGCCTTGCCGTGCGCCTCCGCAGCGGTGAGGGCGCATTCGTCACCGCTGACCACGGCGTGCTCGACGTGCCTCAGAGTTCGCACGTGCTGTTCGATACCGTGCCGGAGCTCATCGCGGGCGTTCGCCACGTGGGCGGAGACCCGCGCTGCCTGCAGTTGTATCTCGAGGATGGCGCGAGCGCGTCGGATGCGGATGCCCTCGCTGCGGCCTGGCGGGGCGTCGAGGGCGACCGTGCGTGGGTCGGCACGCGCACCGAGGCACGCGCAGCCGGTTGGTTCGGCGCCGACGTGGATCCCGAGGTGCTCCCTCGGATCGGCGATGTGCTCGTCGCGGCTCGTCGACGCATCGCGTACTACGACTCCAGGGACAACAACCCCTCCGGCAGGGCGATGATCGGCCAGCACGGCTCGCTCACGCCAGAGGAGACCCGCGTTCCCCTGATCCCGCTCGGGGATTTCGCCCGCGCCTGACCTTCCATCGAGGCCTCACCAATCCGACCCCGACGTGCCCGTTCCGGCGCATAGTTTCCGTTCCGCCGGGCACGATCCGCCGGAACAGGCACTATCTCGCGGTGGTGCGGTTAGGCCAGGTCGTCGTCGCTGCGTGCGCCGAAGACGATCTCGTCCCAGCTCGGCATCGACGCGCGGCCCTTCTTCGACTGCCGTTGCTGTGGCGCGGCGGCGACGGCCGTTACCGGCTCGTGCGGCGGCTGATCGAGCTGCGTGAAGTCGTCGAGTGGAACGTCGACCACGCGAACGCCGTTGTCGGCCTCGCCGGCCTGCTGCGCCTGGTCGTCGTAGCTTGCAGCTTCACGCTCTCCGCGTCGGCGGCGCAACGCCTCGAGCAGGTCGGCTGTCTGGTGCACATCCTTGGGATCGTCGTCGTTCGAACGTTTGATGGCGCTCACGGCGATCGAGTTGTTCGCCGCCGAGGTTGACCGGCCGTACGCAACCGGCTCGAGGTGCGGAACGGTGTCTGGCCCGACAAGGTCGTTGGAGAGGTCCCTGAACGTGAACGCACCGCTGTCGAACCGCGACTCGTCCGTCTCGGACGTGTGGGGAGTGACCGCGCGCAGGCGCGGAATCAGGGCACCCTGGAGTTCGCCCTGCTGCGAGAGCGTCGTCGCCTCTGAGTTGAGGGGTGCGAGTGCGTGCTTGCGCGCGTCGTAGCTCCAGCGCGCGTCGTGGTCGATCGAATCGGCCGTGAAGGCGAGCTTGACGATCCAGCCGCCCTCCTGCTCTTTCCAACTCGCCCACCGCTCGCCGCTCACGCCGAGTGAGGCGAGCCGATCGCGGATGACCGAACCGAAGGTCGCACCCTCGAGCGGGTCCACCTCGGCGGCCGTGTGCACCGGAACGCTCAATGCGGAGGCGATCATGTGCTCACGCTCAGCGAGGATGGGGCCCTCGAATCGCTCGATGTACTCGATCGACGCACCCGTCACGGCCGCGACATCCTCAGCCGACATCCCGGCGCGAATGTGCGCCTGCACCTCGCGGGGCGACAGCTTGGGGCCGTTCGTGTTCGACTCGGTCCTGCCCTGCCGAAGGCGCGATTGGAGCACCTCGTCGATCGCTATGCGGTATCGCTCGCCAGCATCACTCGCGGCGAGGAGAGCACCATTCTCGACTCCGATGACCTTCAAATCCTGCATGATGAATGCCTCTCCAGCTCTTCATGTACGTGCCAAGGATGTCACGGACGGGGCGCTTTCCTCGGGAATACTCGTGGCGTGCCGCAAGTTCAATCAACAGCAGATTGAGTGTCACCGCGAGGTGGTTTGCTATTCACTGCGGATTGATGCAAACTGTGGCCGCCGATGCGAACAATCGGCTGTAATACGAGAAGTGGATGGGCATGGCAACGGATTACGACGCACCGCGAAAGACCGAGGATGACTCGGAGTCAATCGAGGCGCTCAAGGAGCGGGTACCGGACAAAATGTCCGGCGTTGTCGACGTTGACGACTCGGACAATCTCGGCGGGTTTGAGCTCGCCGGTGCTGACCTTTCGGATCTCGACCTGGATGTCGTGGTCCTTCCGCCGCAGGCGGACGAGTTCACCTGTGTGAACTGCTTCCTGGTGAAGCACCGCGCACAGATCGACCACGAGACGAAGCTCGGCCCGATCTGCGTGGAGTGCGCGGCTTAGTTCGCCGCGAGACGACCATCATTGAGAGCCCGGACCAGTCGGTCCGGGCTTCTCGTTGAGAGCAGCCAGTACGGCGTCGGATCATCGGCGTCGAGCACAGGCACCTTGACGACTGGCTTGACCCAGCCGCGGATGAGGAGCCATGCCCGCGCATCCAGGCGCTGCCCGCGCTGGAGGATCGCGTCATCCGCTTCATAGCCCGTCGGCTCACCAACGAGCGTGAGCGGAATTTGTGCGCGGCCCGCCAGGAGCGTCGACTCGGTCACCCTGATGGTCGGTGACGATGCAATGAGCATTCCCACACATCCGGCGTAGAGAACGATCGCGGTGATGACGCCGGCGATCCAGTTGATCGGTGCGAACACGATAAGGCTGGCCGGAATCACGAGCGCGGTGGAGATAAAGAGCCAGGGGGCGGCCCAGAGCCGCTCGCGATAGAGATCCATGGCTCTATTGGATCAGATTTCTGCACTACCCTCGACACGTGACCGATACCGTTGACGTCCCGATCATCGCGCCCATCGTTCCGTCGTACGCCCACCCAGGGGACGCGGGCGCAGACCTGTGTGCTGCCGATGCGCTGACCCTCGAGCCGGGAGAGCGCGCGACCATCGGCACGGGTGTTTCGATCGCCCTCCCTGAGGGCCACGTCGGATTCGTCGTGCCACGCAGCGGCCTGGCCGCGCGGCATGGCATCACGATCGTGAACTCACCCGGAACGGTGGATGCGGGGTACCGTGGCGAGATCAGGGTCACGATCCTCAATACGGACAGGTCCATGCCGTACGCTGTCGCGGTCGGTGACCGAATCGCCCAGCTCATCGTCATGCCCGTGAGCCACGCGCGGTTCGTGCCCGTCGACCGCCTTCCGGAAAGCCAGCGGGGAGACTCGGGGTTCGGATCGACCGGATACACGGTTTCGCAGTCAGGAGAGCACGCGTGAGTGACACAAGCAGCACCGATTCCACCGGCTGGGAGAAGTCGGCGCCCGAGGATCGCGAGACGGAAGGTCCGCTCGACGAGAGCGAGGCCAACCCGGTTCGGCCTTACGTCGACCTCGGCGGCGTCAAGATCCTTCCTCGCGAGGGCCTTCACCTGCGCCTCGAGGTCGAGGAGGAGACCCAGCGCGTCGTCGCCGTCGGCCTCGACTACGCCAACTCGACACTGCAGGTACAACCGTTCGCGGCACCACGCTCGAGTGGTCTCTGGCACGAGATCCGCGACCAGATCACCGAACAGGTCAACCGGCAGGGCGGCCGGACGACCCTGCGCGATGGCGTATTCGGCCCAGAGCTCGTCGCCGAGATCCCCGTCGCCGCGGAGGCTGGTGCAGCGGGGGAGACGCGTCTGGCGCGATTCATCGGAGTGGACGGACCTCGCTGGTTCCTTCGCGGCGTGATTGCCGGTGACGCCGCCGTGAAGCCGGAAGCTGCCGCGCTCGTCGAGGACCTGTTCCGGAGCATCGTGGTCGTCCGCGGGTCCTCGCCCATGCCGCCGCGCGACCTGATCCCGCTTCGCATGCCAGCGACGCCGGCGGGGGCGCCGTCGGACCAGACAGCGGTCTAGCGAGCGCGTGCCCGTCATGCCTGGAAATAAGGACGAGCGGTCTCCGTCTGACGACGATACAGGCCAGACAGGTGTTCCCGCTGCGATCGGTGAGTCGCTCGCCGCCGCCGCGAAGAAGGCGGGCATCGGCCGGCTTGCGGAGCGTGATGCGCCCACCGGGCGCGCGCTCCTGGGCGCGCTGGGTGGTATCCGGGGCCTGGCCGAAACGATCATTCCGGGCCTTGTCTTCCTGGTGCTCTATACCTTCACGGTGAACGTGCCGCTTGCGATCGGAGCGTCGGTCGCCGTCGCGGTCGTCTTCACCATCGTCCGCCTCGTCGGTCGCACTCCCGTGACCCAGGCCATGGCAGGCCTTATCGGCGTCGGCGCTTCGGCCGTCCTCGCGCTCATCACGGGCAGGGGAGAAGACAACTTTCTCCTCGGAATCTGGACCAACGCGGCGTATGGCGGTGCCCTCCTCATTTCGGTCCTGGTCGGTTGGCCGCTCATCGGGCTCGCAGTCGGCTACCTGACGGGCGACGGACTTGCCTGGCGTAAGAACAAGGGCAGGTACCGAGCGATGCAGGCGCTCACCCTGGGCTGGTTCCTGCTGTTCGCCGCGCGACTTGTCGTGCAAGTCCCGCTCTACCTGGCGCACACGCCGTCGGCCACCGAGGCGCTTGCGATCACGAAACTCCTGATGGGCGTGCCGTTGTACGCACCGCTCCTGCTCGTGTCATGGTTCATCGTCCGCGCGGTCTTCAATCTGGGCGACGCGAAGAAGGACGACAGGACCTGACCGGATGCCTGACACGCTGAGCAGTGCGGGACTGACCAGCGCGGAGGTCGCCGAACGTCACGCGACCGGACGCGGCAATGAGATCAAGCAACCGACCTCACGCACCGTCTCGGATATTCTCCGCGAGAACATCCTCACCCTCTTCAATGGAATCCTGACGGTTTGCTTCATTGCCGTACTGATTCTTGGTGACCTGCGCGACGGCTTCTTCTACGGGATCGTCGTCGTCAACGCGCTCATTGGCATCGTGCAGGAGCTGCGGGCGAAGCTCGTGCTCGACCGCGCGGCACTCCTCGCGGCGCCGGAGGCCGCCGTCAAGCGCGACGGCGCAGTGATGGTCGTCGCCATCACCGAGGTGGTGCTCGACGATCTCCTGGTGTTGCGACCGGGCGACCAGGTTCCCGCCGATGCCCGCGTGGTCGAAAGCATCGAGCTGAGCCTCGACGAGTCCCTGCTCACTGGAGAGTCCGAGCCCGTGCCCAAGGATGCCGGGGCGGGGCTGCTCTCCGGCTCGCACGTCGCGGGCGGAACGGGCTACGCCGTCGTCACAGCGGTGGGCGCGGACTCGTACGCGAGCAAGCTCACGGCCGAGATCCGCCGCCATTCGCTCGCGCACTCCGAGCTCCGCGACGCTACCAACCGCATCCTTGTCTACCTCTCCTGGATCCTCGGTCCCGTGATCCTGATCACCCTCATCGGCCGAGTCCTCACCTACGGCGGATGGGCGAATCTCGTCGTCAACGGACTCTGGCGCCGCGCGCTCCTCGATGCGGTTGCGAGCGTGGTCGGGATGATTCCCGAAGGGCTCGTCCTGCTGATCAGCCTCGCGTTCGGCGTCGCGGCCATTCAGCTCGCCGGCCGCAAGGTGCTCGTTCAGGAACTCGCCGCGGTCGAGATCCTGGCGCGCGTCGATGTGCTCTGCCTCGACAAGACAGGCACGCTGACAACAGGCGAGCTGGGCTTCGACCGGCTCATCCAGCTCCGAGGGCATCCGCTTGCTGACGCCGAACGCGCGCTTGCGGCGTTCGGTTCGGATGACGCGGCGAACGCGACCGCCGGCATCCTGTCCGCGCATTTCCGCGTGGATGGGCTGGTGATCGAGCGTCGGATCCCGTTCAGCTCAGGTGGCAAGTTCAGCGGTGTCGCGTTCCGGTTCGACGGAGAGTCGTCGGCGTGGCTGCTCGGCGCGCCGGAGCGCCTCCTCGGGGCGCACGCGAACGAACTCGCCGAGGCGAATCGCGCGGCGGCCGCCGGGCATAGGACGCTTGCCCTGGTTCGCAGCGTGGCCGGGCTGCCCGCCGATAGCGGAACGGCGCCGAGCGATCTCGAACTCGCGCCGGTCGCTCTCATCACCTTCCGGGAGTCGGTCCGTCCAGAGGCCCCCGAAACCCTTCGGTACTTTGCCGAGCAGTCGGTTCGTGTCGTCGTACTCTCGGGCGATAACCCGATGACGGTCTCCGCTGTCGCGAGCACGATCGGGATCGCCGGGCAGGCCATCGATGCGTCCGTCCTCCACACGGATGATGAACTCGAGGCCGCGCTCGGGGAGTCCAGCATCTTCGGGCGGGTGAGCCCGGCGCAGAAGCGCACGGCCATCGGTATCCTGCAGCGGCAGGGGCGGACCGTCGCCATGACGGGCGACGGCGTCAACGATGCCATGGCGATCAAAGATGCCAACCTCGGCATCGCGATGGGCGACGCTGCGGCCGCGACCAAGGCCGTCTCGCGCCTGGTACTGCTCGACAATCGGTTCGACCGGCTGCCCAATGTGTTGAGCCTTGGACGCCGCGTGATCGCGAACGTCGAGCGCGTGGCCAACATCTTCCTGGCGAAGACCGTGTACGGCATCCTGCTCGCGCTCGTCAGCGCGGTATTCCTGCTGCCATTCCCTTTTCTGCCGCGCCAGCTCACGCTCGTCTCCACCCTCGCGATCGGCATCCCTTCGTTCATGCTCGCGCTCGCGCCCAACCGCAAGATCTATGTGCCGGGCGTGCTGCGGCGGATCCTCGCATACTCGATTCCATCGGGGATCATCGCGGCAGCGACCGTCGTGCTTGCGTATGTGCCGCTGTACCGCACGATCCCGCTCGATGAGGCGCGCAGCGTCACGACGATCGCGCTGTTCTGCGTCTCGCTCTGGATCCTCTGCGTGCTCGCCAGGCCGCTCAGCTGGCCGCGATTCGCACTCGTGGCTGCCGTCGCAACCGCACTTGTGCTCGTCTGCGTCATCCCGTTCACAAGGGACTTCTTCGCGATGCACATTCTCGTGAACGCGGCCCTGGGCTACGGCATCCTCGTCGGCGCCGTCGGCGCGTGCGGCATCGAATTGTTCTATCGGTTGGCCAAGCGACGCGGACTCGTCTTCGACCGCGAGTGACTCGAAACGCGCCCGATTCTTCAGGAATCGCCGCATCCGCTGTGCTAGATTTTATCTCGACGTCAAGATAAATTGGGCATTGTCAGGCCCGCCAACGAAGGAGAGGGCAACGTGTCGGCGGTAAACAGTTTTGGAGCAAAGGACACGCTGAGGGTCGGCTCGACCGACTACGAAGTGTTCCGGGTCGATGCCGTTCCCGGCCACGAAAAGCTTCCGTTCAGCCTCAAGGTCTTGCTCGAGAACCTCCTGCGCACGGAGGATGGCGCCAACATCACGGCAGCCCACATCGACGCGCTCGGCGGATGGGTTCCGACGGCCGAGCCTGACACGGAGATCCAGTTCACGCCGGCGCGCGTCGTCATGCAGGACTTCACGGGTGTTCCGTGCATCGTCGACCTCGCAACCATGCGCGAGGCCGTCGCGACGCTCGGCGGCGACCCGACGAAGATCAACCCGCTCGCGCCGGCCGAGCTGGTCATCGACCACTCGGTCATCGCCGACCTCTTCGGCACCGAGAACGCTCTTGAGCGCAACGTCGAGATCGAATACGAGCGCAATGGCGAGCGGTACCAGTTCCTGCGGTGGGGCCAGACCGCGTTCGAAGACTTCAAGGTCGTGCCGCCCGGCACCGGAATCGTGCACCAGGTCAACATCGAATACTTGGCGCGCGTGACCTACACCCGCACCGTCAACGGCGCGCTCCAGGCATACCCAGACACACTCGTCGGCACCGACTCGCACACGACGATGGTCAACGGCCTCGGCGTGCTCGGCTGGGGCGTCGGCGGTATCGAGGCGGAGGCGGCCATGCTCGGCCAGCCCGTGTCGATGCTCATCCCCAAGGTTGTCGGCTTCAAGCTCTCCGGCGCCATCCCGACCGGCGTCACCGCGACGGATGTCGTGCTCACGATCACGCAGATGTTGCGCAAGCACGGCGTCGTTGGCAAGTTCGTCGAGTTCTACGGCGCTGGCGTCGCAGAGGTACCGCTCGCCAACCGCGCGACCATCGGAAACATGAGCCCCGAGTTCGGTTCGACGGCGGCCATGTTCCCGATCGATGACGTGACTCTCGACTACCTGCGCCTCACCGGTCGCAGCGAAGAGCAGGTCGAGCTCGTCGAGGCGTACTCGAAGCTTCAGGGCCTCTGGCACGATGCATCCGTCGAGCCGAGTTTCAGCGAGTATCTCGAGCTCGATCTCGCGACCGTCGTCCCGTCGATCGCCGGTCCGAAGCGCCCGCAGGACCGCATCGAGCTCACGGCCGCCAAGGCGCAGTTCGAGAAGGACCTGAACGATTACGCCTCCGTCGACCACGACCTCGTGGACCTCGAGACCTCCGAGTCCTTCCCGGCATCCGACCCGCCAGGAAACAGCCCGGAGAACGAGCACAGCCACCACCACCACATCCACGCGAGCCACGCTCCTCTGACCGCGTCGAAGCCGACGGATGTGAAGCTCGGCGACGGTTCCGTGTTCACGCTCGACCACGGCGCCGTGACGATTGCGGCCATCACGTCGTGCACGAACACCTCGAACCCATCCGTGATGCTCGCGGCCGGCCTCCTCGCTCGCAACGCTGCGAAGAAGGGCCTCAGGTCGAAGCCGTGGGTCAAGACCACGCTCGCCCCCGGATCCAAGGTCGTCACCGACTACTACGCCAAGGCGGGGCTGACCAACGATCTCGAGGCGCTCGGCTTCTACACGGTCGGCTACGGCTGCACGACCTGCATCGGCAACTCCGGCCCGCTCGCCGAGGAGATCTCGGCCGCGATCAACGAGAACGATCTCGCGGTGACTGCGGTACTGTCCGGCAACCGTAACTTCGAGGGGCGCATCAACCCCGACGTGAAGATGAACTACCTGGCCAGCCCCCCGCTCGTCATCGCGTACGCGCTTGCCGGGTCGATGAACTTCGACTTCGACAACGATGCGCTCGGGCAGGACACCGACGGCAAAGACGTGTTCCTCAAGGACATCTGGCCGGATGCGGCGGAGGTGCAGAGCACGATCGACAGCTCGATCGACACCGAGATGTTCACGCACGAGTACTCGAGCGTCTTCGACGGTGACGACCGCTGGCGTTCGCTGCCGACGCCAACGGGAGCGACCTTCGAGTGGGATGAGAAGTCCACCTACGTGCGCAAGCCACCGTACTTCGACGGCATGACCATCGAGACCACGCCCGTCACGAGCTTCACCGGTGCACGCGTGCTCGCGACGCTGGGCGACTCGGTCACGACCGACCACATCAGCCCCGCCGGTTCGATCAAGGCCGACAGTCCGGCCGGGCAGTACCTGGATGCTCACGGCGTCGGGCGCAAGGACTACAACTCTTACGGATCCCGCCGTGGCAACCACGAGGTGATGATTCGCGGCACCTTCGCGAACATCCGCCTCAGGAACCAGCTGCTCAAGGATGCGAACAACGGCGCCGGTGTCGAGGGCGGGTACACGCGCGACTTCACGAAGCCGGATGCTCCCCAGTCGTTCATCTACGACGCCAGCCAGAACTATCAGGCGGCCGGCACGCCACTCGTCATCCTCGGCGGCAAGGAGTACGGTTCAGGCTCCTCGCGCGACTGGGCAGCGAAGGGCACGAGCCTCCTCGGGGTCAAGGCCGTCATTGCGGAGAGCTTCGAGCGCATCCACAGGTCGAACCTGATCGGGATGGGAGTGCTTCCGCTGCAGTTCCCGGCGGGGGAGAGCTGGGAGTCGCTCGGCCTCGACGGCACCGAGATCCTGGACATCACCGGAGTTGAGGAACTCAACGAGGGCCGCACCCCGAAGACGCTGCATGTGGTTGCTTCGCCGAGCGAACACTCGGCCGCGGGTAGGTCGACTGTGGAGTTCGATGCGGTCCTCCGCATCGATACGCCGGGTGAGGCCGATTACTACCGCAATGGCGGCATCCTGCAGTACGTGCTGCGGTCGCTTGTCGCATAGCGCGGAGCGCTCCAGCACAACGGACGAGGGCGGCGAGCGACGGCATCGTCGTTCTCGTCCGTTGTTGCCCCTAAGTGTTCTTGAAGCCAGCCGTTTAGACTCGAACGCATGAGTATCCTCGAGTCTGTCTCTGGGCCGCGTGACCTGGATGCTCTCACGAAAGAGCAACTGGAGCAGCTCGCCTCGGAGATCCGCGACTTCCTCATCGCCAACGTTTCCAAGACCGGCGGGCACCTCGGACCGAACCTCGGCGTCGTGGAAACGACGATCGCGATCCACCGGGTCTTCGACTCTCCACGCGATGCCATCGTCTTCGACACGGGCCACCAGTCCTACGTGCACAAGCTCCTGACCGGACGCCAGGATTTCAGCCAGCTCCGCCAGCGGGGCGGCCTCGCTGGTTATCCGCAGCGCTCGGAATCGGTGCACGACATTGTGGAGAGTTCGCACGCATCGAGCTCGTTGTCATGGGCTGACGGCATCTCGCGCGCCTTCGCTATGACCGGCCAGGATGACCGCCACGTGATCGCTGTGGTGGGAGATGGGGCTCTCACGGGCGGTATGACCTGGGAGGCGCTCAATAACATCAGCGATGACAACACGCGTCGGCTGATTATCGTCGTCAACGACAACGGACGCTCGTACGCGCCGACGATCGGCGGCATGGCCCGCTTCCTGAACACCGTGCGAACGCGTCGCAGCTACCGCAACCTGTACCTCACGAGCAAGAAAGCGTTCGACAAGCTGGGCAGGCCAGGGCAGGCGCTGTACCGCGGCGTCCGCGGCGGCATGCACGGTTTCCTGAGCCGGTTCTCGAACAATGAGGCGCTCTACTCGAACCTCGACATCAAGTACATCGGTCCCGTCCAGGGCCACGACATCGAGGCCATGGAAGAAGCGCTGCGCCAGGCCAAGGGCTACGGTGCGCCCGTGATCGTGCACGCGATCACGCAGAAGGGGCGCGGGTATGAGCCGGCCTTGCGCGACGCAGCAGACCAGTTCCACGCCGTCGGACAGATCGACCCTGAGACGGGTGAACCGATCGCGAACGCGAGCGGGCCATCCTGGACCTCGGTCTTCGCCGACGAGATCGTGCGCCTGGCCGAGAAAAACGAACGCATCGTCGGCATCACGGCCGCGATGCTGCGCCCAACGGGCCTTCACCTGCTCGCCGAGCGGTTCCCTGGGCGGGTGCATGACGTCGGGATCGCCGAGCAGCATGCGGCCGCGAGTGCGGCGGGGCTTGCCTTCGGCGGTCTTCATCCCGTGGTCGCGATCTACGCGACGTTCATCAACCGCGCGTTCGACCAGGTACTCATGGATGTCGCGCTGCACAAGGCGGGCGTCACCTTTGTTCTCGACCGCGCGGGCGTCACTGGTCCAGACGGTCCGAGCCATCACGGGATCTGGGATCTCGCGATCCTGCAGGTCATCCCGAACATCCGTCTCGCCGCGCCGCGCGATGGCACTCGATTCCGCGAGGAGCTCGCCGAGGCGGTCGCGGTGGACGACGCACCCACCGTCCTGCGCTTCCCGAAGGGCAGCGTGGGCGCCGACATCGCGGCCGTGCGCCGCTCGGAGGACGGCGTCGACGTGCTGCGCGAGGCCGCCCACAAGGATGTCTTGATCGTCACGGTCGGGCCGATGGCGCGCCTCGGCCTCGATGTCGCGGAACGCCTGGCGGCCCAAGGCATCGGCGCCACCGTCGTCGACCCGCGCTGGGTCGTGCCCGTGCCACAGACTGTCATAACTCTTGCGGCGGATCACCGCATCGTGGTCACGATCGAGGATGGCATCAGGGTCGGTGGCATCGGAACGCGCGTCCGGCAGGACCTGCGGGAAGCCGGCATCGACACGGCTGTCAACGAGCTTGGCTTGCCGGATGAGTTCCTCGAACACGCGACGCGTGAGGAGATCCTGCGTGACGCAGGCCTGACGCCGCAGCACATCGCTCGTGACCTGGTCGCGCAGGTGCTCGGGAGCAAGATCCCGGTCGCGCGGCCGCTGCCGGACGACGTTCTCGCTGACCGTGGCCTGGACGCCGACCACATCAGGCGCGCCACTGACAATTGATCGTGTTGGTTGACTTTCGCGGCTACTCAACCGCACCAAGAGCACGCGCGATTCGAACCGGCACAGGGGTTACACAGGGCGATTTGACTTAGAGTGCGCTCGAAGTCTTATCGTGGCCACATGACCACTTCTGCCCAGTCGCTCGCGATCTCGGATGTCGCGGCGCTCACGGGGCTCTCGACGCACACGCTGCGCTACTACGAGCGCGCGGGTCTCATGCTGCATCCGATCGATCGTTCATCGACGAGCCAGCGCCAATACAGCGAGGCGGATGTCACCTGGGTCACCTTCCTGACGAAATTGCGCTCGACCGCGATGCCGATCGCACGGGTGCGGGACTACGTCGAGCTCGCCAGGGCTGGCGAAGACACGTCAGCTGCGCGCCTGGAACTCCTCCTCATTCACCGGATGAACGTGGTCGCCCAGCTCGAAGAAATGACCAAGAGCATCGCCGCCATTGACTTCAAAATTGCCACGTACCAGGAAAGGATCACTGCATGAAGAAGATCACACTCGGAACCGACGGACCTGAGGTCTCGCGCCTCGGCCTCGGCTGCATGGGCATGTCGGCGTTCTACACGGGCAGCGGAAAGGATGACGCAGGCTCGATCGCCACGATTCACCGCGCGATGGAACTCGGAGTCACCTTCTTCGACACCGCCGAGATCTACGGCCCGTACACCAACGAGGAGCTGCTCGCGCGGGCATTCGCCGGGCGGCGCGACGAGGTCGTCATCGCGTCCAAGTTCGGCATGATCCAGCACCAGACCGACGGCTCGAGGGGCCTCGACGGCAGCCCGGCGAACGTCCGGATCTCGGTTGAGGGTTCGCTGAAGCGTCTCAACACCGATTACATCGACCTCTACTACCAGCACCGGATGGATCCAGGAACGCCCATCGAGGACACGGTCGGCGCGCTGAGCGAGCTCGTCACGGAGGGCAAGATCCGTTACATCGGTCTCTCCGAGGCGGCACCGGAGACGATCCGGCGCGCACACGCCGTGCACCCCATCACGGCGTTGCAGACCGAGTACTCGCTGTGGAGCCGCGATCCAGAGGATGAAATCCTGCCGGTTGTTCGCGAGCTCGGCATCGGCTTCGTGCCGTATTCGCCGCTCGGACGCGGCTTCCTGACGGGGACCATCCGCTCGTTGGACCAGCTCGACGAGGCCGACTTCCGTCGCGCGAACCCGCGCTTCGCTGGCGAGAACCTTGCTGCAAACATCCGGATCGTCGAGCAGGTCGATGCTGTTGCGAGCGAGATCGACGCGACCCCGGGCCAGGTTGCCCTGGCCTGGCTGCTCGCCCAAGGTGACGACATGGCTCCGATCCCAGGAACGAAGCGGATCAGCTACCTCGAGGAGAACGTTGCGGCCGATTCGCTCCAGCTGAGCGCAGCGCAGCTGGCCGCGCTTGACTCGGTCGCTGCGCCCGTCGGTGAGCGCTACGCCGATATGACACCGCTCAACCGCTAGTCGAACACGACCGCTAGTCGAACACAACCGCTCGTCGAACACGTTGGCGAGGGTGGCACACGTCATTGTGTGCCACCCCCGCCGCGTGCCGCCCCCGCTCCAGAGCCAGCCGGGCCGGCTAGCTGACCCCGCGGATGGGCGGGTGGTGGAACGTGTCGCCGAATACGCGCTCGCTCGCACCGACCCGGTCGAGGTACGGCGTGATGCCGCCCATCTGGAACGGCCAGCCACCGCCGAGGATCATGCACAGGTCGATGTCCTCCGCCGCGTGCACGACCTCGTCATCGAGCATCCGACGGATCTCGTCGGCGAGGCCGTCTTCGAGCCTGCGCAGGATCTCCTGTGGCGTCGACGGGCTGGTGCCGCCCTTGACGATCGCGGCTGCACCTTTGTCGATCCCCTTGACCTTGCCTTTCGCATCCTTCTCAAGGAGGGTGCCGTGCTCGGCGAGTTTGTGCAGGTTCTCGCTCCGGTAGAAGCGGTCAGGGAACGCCGCGTGATGCGTGTCGAGCACATGGGCACCGACCTTGAGGCCGACGAGATCCAGCAGCGCGGACGGCGCCATCGGGAGCCCGAGCGGCGCCATGGCTTCATCGACGACCTCGAACGCCGTGCCGTTGTCGACAGCGCGCATGGCCTCGCCGAGCAGCTTGGCGAGCACGCGGTTCACCACGAAGCCGGGGGTGTCCGCCGTGATCACGGCGTTCTTGCGCAGCTTGGCCGCGATCACCATGGCCGTCGAGAGTGTCGACTCGCTTGTGGATGGCGCGTTGACGACCTCGATCAGCGGCATGACGGCTACCGGGGTAAAGAAATGGAAGCCGACGAGGCGCTCCCGGTCGCTGAGCTTGGCGCCGATCTCCTCGACCGACAGCGATGAGGTGTTGGTCGCCAGGATCGCATCAGGGGAGACGTACTTCTCAATCTCCGCGAAGACATCCTGCTTGACTCCCAGCTCCTCGAAGACGGCCTCGATCACCCAGTCGGCGTCGGCGAACTGTGCCTTGTCCGTTGTTCCCGTCACGAGCGCGCGAAGCCGATTCGCTTCATCGGGTGAGATGCGGCCCTTTTCGAGCAACTTCCCGATCTCGTCGTGGATGTATGCAACGCCCTTGTCGACGTGCGCCTGGTCGAGATCGGTGATCACCACGGGCACCCGAAGTCGGCGCACGAACAGAAGCGCGAACTGGCTCGCCATGTAGCCTGCGCCGATCACGCCGACCTTGGTCACGGGCTTGGCGAGCGCCTTGTCCGGAGCGCCGGCAGGCCGTTTGGCTCGCTTCTGCACGAGGTTGAACGCGTAGATGCTCGCCTGGAACTGGTCGCCGGCGATGAGCTCGCCAAGAGCGTCATCCTCGCGTTCGAAGCCCTCGGCCTTCGTGCCGTTCTTCGCCGCCTTGAGCAGGTCCAGCGCGACATACGGCGACTTCGGCACGGTGCCGATGCGGCTTTCGACCAGCCTGCGTGCGATGCCGATCGCGGCATCCCATTTGACGAGTCGCTCGACCTTGCCTGGCGCGTGCGGGCGCTTGACCGTGATCGATCCGGCGATGACACCGTCCGCCCAGCGGATGGACTCCTCCAGGAAGTTCGCCGGCTCGAATATCGCGTCAGCCATGCCCAGCTCGAAGGCCTCCCGGCCACCAAGCATGCGGTTCATCTTGAGCGGGTTCTCGACCACGACCTTCAGCGCATTCTCGATTCCGATGAGGTTCGGCAGCAGGTACGCGCCGCCCCAACCGGGGATCAGGCCCAGGAACACCTCGGGCAGCGCGATCGCTGGAACGGATGCGTCGATCGTGCGGTAGTCGGCGTTCAAGCCGATCTCGACGCCGCCTCCGAGCGCAAGCCCGTTGATGAAGGAGAACGACGGCACGCCGAGTTCGGCCTGCTTGCCAAGCACGTAGTGGCCGAGCTGGGGGAGCAGGCGCGCAACCGCCGCGCTCGGGATGTCGCTCACCTTGCTCAGGTCGGCGCCAGCGGCGAGGATGAACGGCTTGCCGGTGATCGCGACACCGGCGATCTCCCCGCGTGCGGCCCGCTCCTTGAGTGCGTCGAGCGTCTCGCCGAGCTCGAGGAGCGTTATGGGCCCAAGGGTGTTCGGGCGCGTGTGGTCTCTGCCGTTGTCGAGGGTGATGAGCGCAAGAATCCTGCCACCGCTGAGCGGGACATCCCGAACGAAGGAATGTGTCACGACCTCGTCATCGGCAAGCGCGAGTAGTGGGCTGAAGTCGATGGTCGAGTAGTCGGTCATTGACACTTACGCCTTTCCATTCCAGTTGGGGTTCTCCCAGATGACGCTGCCGCCCTGGCCGAGCCCGATGCACATTGCGGTCAGGCCGTATCGCACCTCGGGATGCTCGCTGAACTGGCGGGCGAGTTGGATCATCAGGCGAACGCCGGATGCCGCGAGCGGGTGACCGATCGCGATCGCACCGCCCCACTTGTTCACTCGCGGGTCTTCGTCGTCGATGCCGAAGTGGTCGAGCAGCGAGAGCACCTGGACGGCGAAAGCCTCGTTGAGCTCGAACAGGCCGATGTCGTCGATCGACAGGCCGGCCTTGCGCAGCGCCTTCTCCGTTGACGGCACAGGACCAATGCCCATGATCTCCGGTTCGACACCGGCGAATCCGAAGCTCACGAGGCGCATCTTGGGGGGCAGGCCGAGCTCCCTGGCGGCCTCACCGCTCGCAAGCAGGCTCGCTGTTGCACCGTCGGTCAGAGGCGACGAGTTGCCTGCCGTCACGCGACCGTGCGCGCGAAATGGCGTCTTCAGGCTTGCGAGACCCTCCATGCTCGTCGCCGGGCGCATGCCCTCATCTTCGGTCGCCAGGCCCCAGCCTGATTCGCTGCGGAGAGCGACGGGCACGAGGTCGGCCTGGATCTTGCCGGCTGCATATGCGGCGGCGACCTTCTGCTGGCTCAGCATGGCAAACCGGTCCGCCCGATCCTTCGTCAGGTGCGGGAACCGGTCGTGGATGCGCTCTGCGGTCATGCCCATGTTGAGTGCGTCCTCGCCCACGAGTTTCTCCGAGAGGAATCGGGGGTTGGGGTCAGCACCGAATCCCATCGGATGCCGGCCCATGTGCTCGACGCCGCCCGCGATCGCGAGGTCGTATGCGCCGAACCCGATCCCGGATCCGAGGGTGGTGACGCTCGTCATCGCCCCGGCACACATGCGGTCGATTGCGAACCCTGGCACGGACTTCGGGAGACCGGCCAACAACGCGGCCGTGCGGCCGAGGGTCAGCCCCTGGTCGCCCTGTTGCGTGGTCGCGGCGATGGCGACGTCGTCGATGCGATCCTTGGGCACGCTCGGATTCCGCTCGAGAAGCCCGATGATTGCCTTGACCACCAGGTCGTCTGCACGGGTGTTCCAGTACATGCCCTTTTCGCCCGCCCGCCCGAACGGAGTACGGACTCCATCGACGAAGACGACTTCAGATCTCTCGGCCACAATGCCTCCCGGTTTCGAACCATCTCTGATCCTATGGTCGCCCCTCTGGCGCGAGGAATCGTTTGCCTCTTCCTACGAATCGGCCTCGGCGGCATCGGTCTGCCTTTGGCTGGCTTCCACAAAGGCGTCGGTAATCACTTGTGCGGTCGCTTCGATTTGCCAGGTTCTGGCTCCCGCTGCCTTCATCGCGGCTGTGATCTCCTCGACCGTGAAGTCGGTGGGAGGCGACCAGGCGAGGCGGCGAAGCGTCTCGGGCGTCAGCAGGTTCTCGACCGGGATCTGGCGGGTCGTTGAGATCTCGAGCATGGCGGCGCGGGCAGCCTTCAGCCGGGCATCCGCTTCTGGGTTGCGATCCACCCAGGCGCGAGGAGGTGGCATCGTGTCGCCGTTGCCTCGAAGCACGGGGAGACTGGTGGTCGCGCGCCCCGCCTCGATTGCCGCCCACCAGCGGTCGATCTCCGAGCGACTTGCCCGGCCGGTGAATTCCTTGAGCGCGGCCAGATCTCTCTTGCTTTCCGGCATTGCCTTGGCGGCGGCGGTCAGCGAGCCGTCCGGCACGAGGCGGCCGGGCGAGACGTCCAGATGGCGAGCAAGCTCGTCGCGGGCGTTCCAGAGTTCCTTCGCGACCGCGAGATTGCGCAGGCCCTTGATGGAGTGGATGCCGGACAGCCTGCGCCACGGGTCCGCGCGCACCGGCTTGCAATCCCGCTCGAGCTCCTCCTGGAACTCCTGCGCGGCGATCTCCGTCTTGTCAGTTTCCTCGAGCATGGCGACCATCGCGTCGCGCAGGTCCACGAGGAGTTCGACGTCGAGGGCCGCGTACGTCAGCCAAGGCTGCGGCAATGGCCTCGTCGACCAGTCCGAGGCGGAGTGCTCCTTGGCGAGGTGGATGCCGAGAAGGTCTTCGACGACGGTTCCGAGGCCTACGCGAGGCAGGCCGAGAAGGCGCGCTGCGAGCTCGGTGTCGAAGATCTTCTGCGGGTCGAGGCCAACCTCGCGCAGGCACGTCAGGTCCTGCGACGCGGCGTGCAGGACCCACTCCTCTGACGCGATCACGGCGTTCAGTTCGTCGAAGCGGCCGACGGCAGGCGGATCGAAGAGGAATGTGCCGGCGTCACGACGGAAGATCTGGATCAGGTACGCGCGCTGCGAATAGCGGAAGCCGGATGCGCGTTCAGCGTCGACGGCGATGGGACCCGTGCCCGCCGCGATGATCTCCGTTGCAGCGAGGTACTCTTCACGCGTTGCGATGACGATGTGTTCAGGCACGGTTCGCTCGGCGTTGGGAAAGGAGGCTCACGCCCTCGCCTGTCGGAGGCAGGCCGGCGAGCATGCAGAGGAGCTCGGCCCAACCTTCGACATGGGCGGCGACATTGTGATCGAGGGGAGTCCACGATGCGCGGAGCTCGATCTGTGATCCGTCGCCCTGCCTGGCCAGCTCGCCGAAACCGGTCGAAATGATCTTGGTCGCGGTGCCGGAGGCAGCCGTGTACTGCGCCCCGCGAGTGTCGAGCGCGTCGACGAGCCACGACCACGTGACATCCGCGAGAAAAGGATCGAGCCCGATGTCGGTTTCCAGGGGGGCTTGCGCGAAGCAGACGACGCGGAAGCGTCCGCCCCACGACTCCGGTGCCTCGGGGTCGTAAAGGAGAATGAAGCGACCGGTGCCAAGCTCCGAGTCGCTTCCATGCCTGGACGGACGCACGTCGGCCGAGAGCGCGACTGAGTATGGCGCGAGCTGACCTGGCGCGGGAATTTCGTTGATGACAAGTTCTGCGCGCGACTTCGCTTGCCGCATCGCTACCAACGCAGCCGTGAATTCAGCCGGGAGCCCTGGCGCTGAAGGTGTATTCGCCACACACGAAGACTAGAGTTTTTGTACGGGGAACAGGGAAGGCTCGCCGCTGGATCGGAGCGACTCAAGCGGCCGCCGCGAATTTGCATGACGACGGCTTGCGGATGGAGTGAAGATGCCTGTACCCAGTTCAAAGCGAAACGGCGGAGCGAGCAGTGGCAGGGGAGCGGCGGGAGTAGCCATCGGCATAGCCGCGGGCCTCGCGCTGGTCACTCTCGGCGCGACGGCGTACGCGACGACGTACATCGCCCGCGTTGTCGTCATTCCGCCGAGGAAGCGCCGCCAGGACCAGCTCGTCCTCGCGGTTGATGAGGCCGAGGGAACGATCACTCTCAAGGACACGCCGGATGCGAGCGTCGCCGGGCGTTACGGCCTGTGGTTCGCGCGGGAGACGGGGTACGCACTCGTCGGCGACGTCACGCGGCGCGAAGGTGGCACTGTCACGCGGATCCTCGACGAGGTGCGCTTCGGTGACATCCACGATGCTCGGCGCTCCCGCCTGAGCGGCTGGTACTACCTCGAACCCGAGGAACTGGGCCTTCCCGTCAACAGCGTCTCGATCGCGACATCCCTTGGCCAGTCCCCGGCATGGCACATTCCCGCTGACGGTCCGGAAGACAAGTGGGTCATCCAGGTGCACGGGCGGGGAGCACAACGTCACGAGGGACTGCGCGCGGTGCCGGCCTTTCGTGCGCAGGGATACTCGTCCCTGCTCATCTCTTATCGCAATGACGGCGATGCGCCAGACAGCGAGGACCGGCGCTACGGGCTCGGCGGAACGGAGTGGCTCGACGTCGAGGCCGCCATCAGGTTCGCGCTCGAGGGGGGAGCGAAGGAGATCGTGCTCATGGGCTGGTCGATGGGAGGCGCGATCGTCCTGCAGACGGCAACGAGGTCGCCGTTGATCCAGCGAGTGACGGGCATCGTGCTCGAGTCGCCCGTCATCGACTGGATCGACACGCTCAAGTACCAGGCCGATGGACTGCGCCTGCCGCCTGTGGTCTCGCGCGGTGCGATGCACATCATCGGGTCGGAGTGGGGCAAGGCGGTCACGGGCCAGTCGGCTGCCATCGACTTTCCGAGCATGGACTTCGTGACGCGCGCCAAAGACCTTTCGCTGCCCATCCTGATCCTGCACAGCGATGACGATGGCTTCGTGCCATCGACGGCTTCACGTGCGCTTGCGGATGCGCGCCCCGACATCGTCACGCTCGTTCCATTCAGCGAAGCGAAGCACACGAAGCTCTGGAACTACGACGAAGAGCGCTGGAACGGTTCGATCGCCAGCTGGCTCGGAGCGCTGGTCCCGAAGGATCAGGCGACCCTCTAAGCCTGGGTGGCCAGCCGCTCGCGAACCTGGCGCTTGGTGCGTCCGAGCAGTGCGGTCATCCCGCGGATGCGCAGCGGCGAGACGGCCTGCGTGAGCCCCAGTGTCTGCGGGAAGTCATCGGGGACAGCGAGCACTTCATCAGTGGTCAGGCCGGCGAGACCCTGACTGAGGATCGATGCGAACCCACGAGTGGTGGGGGATTCCTTCGGCGCGGTCGCATAGAGATGCACGATGTTGGCATCATCGACCTCGACGAAGATGTACACCGGCGACTGGCATTCGACGACCCGCTCGAACAGGTCGGGGTGGTCCTGGTAGCGCTCGGGCAACTCGGGGAGCTCGTTGGAGAATTCGAGCAGCAGCTGCAACCGCTCCCTCTGTTCAAGCGCGAGGAAGTCATCCCGGATCTCCGCCAGGGCTGGTGCAAGCTGTGTTTCACTCATCCTGTATCAATTATCGCACCGGAACCTCGCCGGGCTCGGTGCCCTGCGCAATGGGGACGCGAACGGCGCTGCCCCACTCGGTCCAGGATCCGTCGTAGTTGCGCACGTTCTCGAAACCGAGCAGGTACGTGAGGACGAACCAGGTGTGGCTCGACCGCTCACCGATGCGGCAGTACGCGATCACGTCGTCGCCTTCCTTGAGGCCGGCGTCGCCCTTGTAGATCGCCTCGAGCTCCGCGCGGTTCTTGAACGTCGCATCCGGGGCAGCAGCGCGAGCCCACGGAACGGATGCCGCGGACGGGATGTGACCCGCGCGCAACGCGCTCTCGGTCGGGTAACCAGGGATCTCGGTGCGCTCTCCGCTGTACTCTTCAGGCGACCGCACATCGATCAGGGGCTTGCCGAAGTGTGCGAGGACGTCGTCCTTGAATGCGCGAATGACGGAGTCGTCCCGTTCGACGACTGGATACTCGACCTGAGCCGGCGTCGGTACGTCGGTTGTCAGTTCCCGCCCATCGGCGATCCACTTGTCGCGGCCGCCGTCGAGCAGGCGGACGTCTTCGTGGCCGAAGAGCCTGAAGACCCAGAGGGCGTACGCCGCCCACCAGTTGTTCTTGTCGCCGTAGACGACGACGGTGCTGTCGCGCGCGATCCCCTTGGAACCGAGCAGTCGGGCGAAAGCCTCACCATCCACGTAGTCGCGCTGCACGGGGTCGTTAAGGTCGGTGTGCCAGTCGATCTTGACGGCGCCCGGAATGTGGCCGGTTTCGTACAACAGGACGTCTTCGTCGGATTCGACCACGACGAGCCCTGGTTCGCCCTGGTGTTCGAGCAGCCACTCCGCGCTGACCAGGCGTTCCGGGTGCGCGTATCCTGCGAACGTGGGAGACGGGTCGACGTCGACGGCCATGGTGTTACCTCCAGATAGCGTCCTGGGGACGCGCGATATCTCGTGTGGGCTCCGATTAGGCTTGACGCCTGGATCCACTGCGAACTTACGACAAGGCTACGCGGCGCACACGGGTCCTGTAAGACTTCGACACAAAGGTGCCCACCTCATGACCATCGAACAAACCGGGGCCGTGCTGCGTCTCTCCGACCGGACGCCGAGCATCACGGGTGCGGAGATCGCGGCTGACCTGGTGCCACCGCCGCAGTTCGAGCACGCCTCGTTCGATTCATACCGTCCGGACCACGGCTACCCGTCGCAGGCGGGTGCGGTCGAGAGTCTCAAGCGGTTCGCCTCCGCGTGGGAGCCTTCGCGTCCCGGTGGGCTGTTCGGCTGGGCCAGGAAGCGCGTCGAGCCGCTGCCCGGCGTCTACCTGGATGGCGGATTCGGCGTCGGCAAGACCCATCTCCTGGCCGCGCTCTGGTACGCGGCGCCCGGTCGCAAGTATTTCGGCACGTTTATCGAGTACACGGCACTCGTCGGCGCCCTGGGCTATGCGGGTGCCGTCAAACTGCTGCGTGGGTCCGAACTCATCTGCATCGACGAGTTCGAGCTCGACGATCCCGGTGACACGATGATGATGACCCGGATGCTCTCCGAACTCGTCGCGACGGGGACACGTATTGCCGCGACATCCAACACTCCACCGAACTCGCTGGGTGAGGGCCGCTTCGCCGCCAGCGACTTCCTGCGCGAGATCCAGGCGCTCTCGGCGCACTTCGAGACGATCAGGATCGACGGGCTCGACTACCGTCGCCGTGACACCGAGGGGCGCGCGGTGACGCTCGAGCCAGATGAATACGAGCGAACGATCGCTGCGTTGAGCGAAAGGGGGACGAGCGTCACGAGTGACAGCTTCGACGACCTCATGAGCCACCTGGCGACCGTGCACCCGTCAAAATACATCAAGCTCATCGCCGGAGTGCAGGTGATCGGGCTGAGAGACGTGCACGTGCTCGACGACCAGATGGAGGCGCTGAGGCTCGTCGCGTTCATCGACCGCGTCTACGACGCCGAGATCCCCATCCTTGAGACGGGCACACCGCTCAACGCGGTCTTCGACGACGACATGCTGGGAGGCGGCTATCGCAAGAAGTACCTGCGGGCCACATCGCGCATGATCGCGTTGACGACGGGTGAGCTGCCCCCGCACGACGGCGAGCTCTAGGACGGCGTCATGGGTCATGCGCCTGTTCGCGGTGTTTTGGGCGCATTCGGTAACAGGATGTTTACAGTTGGCCCCCAGCCGTAACATGCTCGAAACACGCTGACGCATCCACTGAAACCTCTCAATAAGAGACTTGCGGTGCCCGCAGCACGGAGGTCGCAATCCGATGCGACAGCTTGCGGACACCTTGTGTACACACAGAGAGGTAGACCATTCGAATGTTGCTACACACAGCAGCGGCAGCAGCGACCTATGACGCGAAGGGCAGCGTTGATTCGCTGTGGCTTCTCGTCGCGGCGGCGCTCGTCCTATTGATGACCCCAGGCGTCGCGTTCTTCTACGGCGGCATGGTTCGGGCCAAGAGCGTCATCAGCATGATGATGATGAGCTTCGGTGCGATGGCCCTGGTCGGCGTGCTTTGGGTGCTCTACGGCTATGGCCTCGCTTTTGGAACGCCGCTCATCCCGCACTGGTTGGGTAACCCGTTCTCGCAGCTCGGGTTGACGGCACTCGCAACGGGCTCGGGCGGCCCCAACCTCGGCGGCCTCGCGTTCGCTGGCTTCCAGGCGACCTTCGCGATCATCACCGTTGCGCTGATCTCCGGCGCGATTGCTGACCGCGCGAAGTTCGGTTCATGGATGATCTTCGCCGGTCTCTGGGTGACGATCGTTTACTTCCCGGTCGCGTACTGGGTCTTCAACCTCACCGATGGCTGGGCGCCTTCGCTCCTCAAGGTCAACGACTTCGCTGGTGGCACCGCGGTTCACATCAACGCGGGTGCTGCCGGTCTCGCCCTCGCACTCGTGCTCGGAAAGCGCGTCGGCTTCCAGAAAGGCATGGGCAAGCCGCACAACGTTCCGCTGACGCTGCTCGGCGCCGCCTTGCTGTGGTTCGGTTGGTTCGGGTTCAACTCGGGTTCAGAGGCCGCCGTCGACGGCATCGCCGCTCTCGCCTGGATCAACACGCTGGCGGCCCCGGCTGCCGCAACGCTCGGCTGGCTGATCGTTGAGAAGATCAAGGATGGCAAACCGACATCGATCGGTGCTGCATCGGGCGCCGTTGCCGGCCTCGTCGCGATCACCCCGGCCTGTAACATCCTGACACCGGGTTGGGCGATTGTCCTTGGTCTCCTCGCGGGTGCTGTGTGCGCTCTCGCGATCGACCTCAAGTTCAAGCTCGGCTTCGATGACTCGCTCGACGTTGTCGGGATCCACCTCGTCGGTGGTCTCATCGGAACTCTCTACATCGGTATCTTCGGTACCGGCATCGGCCTCATCGACACCGGCTCGTTCCGTCAGCTCGGTGTGCAGGCGATCGCCGCATTCGGAGTGATGATCTACTCCTTCGTGATCGCCTGGCTCCTCGGCATGGCGATCCAGAAGACGATCGGCTTCCGGATCAAGAACGAAGATGAAGTCGCTGGAGTCGACACGGTCGTCCACGGCGAGGAAGGCTACTCGCTCGAGACCGTGTAGCGGAGAGAACTGTCAAAGTGGAGCGTCACCTTCGGGTGGCGCTCCACTTTGCTTTCGCCGGCCTGCTGGCTTTGCAGATCGAGGCGGCGCCGGCGCCGTGTGTTGCGCTGTATGACGCCGGAGCTTGAGCAGCTCAAAGCATACTTATAGCCTCCTAAAAGAATCACGAGTTTCACGGCAATGGCGCTTCCAGGCGCCCCGATTGTGCAAAGGCCCCACCGTGTCAACGACCACCACAGCTCAACCGCAGCAGCCCGTTCGCATCCGCGATAAGCGTCGCATCCTCGCCTCTGCCTTCGTCGGCACGACGATCGAGTGGTACGACTTCTACCTCTACGGCACTGCGGCCGCGCTCATCTTCAACAAGCAGTTCTTCCCCGGCACATCTGCCTTGGGTGCGATTCTCGCTTCCTTTGCCACGTTCGCGGTGGGCTTCTTCGCGCGTCCGCTGGGTGGAATCATCGCCGGCCATCTGGGTGACCGGATCGGCCGCAAGGCGCTTCTCGTCGCTTCGCTGTTCATCATGGGCGTGGCATCCGCTGCGATCGGGCTCCTGCCTAACTACGCGAGCATCGGTTGGGTGGCCGTCGTCGGGCTCGTCCTGCTGCGCATCGTGCAGGGCCTCTCGGTCGGCGCTGAGTGGGGTGGCTCGGCCCTCCTCTCGGTTGAACACGCTCCGCGCAGGCTCCGTGGTTTCTTCGGGAGCTTCACGCAGGTCGGCTCTGCATTCGGG
>JAVECW010000080.1 GCA_030841285.1 Microbacteriaceae bacterium | reverse complement strand
GCGGGAGTTGCGCCCTCGTTCGCTGCGCCCGCCACAGGCATCCGTCGCGCGCTCGTCCACCCCATCACGCTCTGGATTGCGTTCCTGCTCGTCCATCTGCTCCTGGGCTTCCTGTGCCTGCGCGGCCCGGGGATGCCTTTCGGCGACGTCTACCTCGTTTACAAGCCGTGGGCGGTGCTCGCGCAGACCGGGTCATCCGTGGTAGGCATCGACACGAACTGGGTGTACCCGATCGGCGCCCTTCTCCCCATCGTCGCGCCGCTGATCTTCGGGGCGCACCTGTACACCGGCAGCTGGCTGATGATGGTCCTCATCCTCGATGCCGCGGCCTTCGCGGTCCTGACGATTGGCCGTCATCCCCGCAACCTGGTCGCCGCATGGTGGTGGATCGCGTTCCTGTTTCTGCTGGGCCCGATCGCCGTCGCCCGTCTCGACTCGGTCTCGGTTCCGCTCGTCATCGTCGCTCTGCTCTGGCTGGCTCTGCGGGAGCGCCTTGCGGTCGTCGTCATCACCCTCGCGACCTGGATCAAGGTGTGGCCCGCCGCGATCCTCGCGGGCCTGTTCATCGCCCTGCGCTCGCGCTGGCGGGTGCTCGGCGCGGTCATCGCCACGAGTCTCGTGATCGTGATCCTCGCACTGACCTTCGGCAGCGGCGCACACGTCCTGAGTTTCATCACGATGCAGACCACCCGCGGCCTGCAGATCGAAGCGCCGATCAGCGCGCCCTGGATGTGGGAGGCCGCGTTCCAGATGCCCGGGAGCTTCGTCTACTACGACCGCACCCTCCTCACGTTCGAGGTGGCCGGGAGTGGAACCGCTACCGCGAGCTCGCTGATGACGCCCCTGCTGGCGGTGGCCGTGATCGCGGTCCTGCTGATCGGCATCCGTGCCGTGCGCCACCATGCGCCCGTTGCCCGTATGCTGCCGGCGCTCACGCTCGCGCTCGTCGCGACCCTCATTGCGTTCAACAAGGTCGGCTCGCCGCAGTACATCGCCTGGCTCGCCGCGCCCGTCATTCTCGGACTCGTCTACCAGGGCAAGGCATTCCGGACGCCGGCAATCCTGGTTGCAGTGACGGCTGCACTCACTCAGATCTTCTACCCGTACCTGTACGACTTGATCCTCGCCGTCAACCCGGTCATGCTGCTGGTGTTGACCATGCGCAATCTCCTGCTCTTCGTCATTCTCGGCTGGGCGCTCCGAGCGCTGTGGCTGAGCGCGAGAGCCGGGGATCGGCACGAGCCTGAGCTGGCGCCGGCTTCGGCCTGGCCGTTTACGGCGGCCAGAGAACTGAAGGAGTAAGCCCTATGTTGGTTGCATTTTCGGTTGCCCCGAGCGGGGGAGAGGCTCCGGATGCCTCCGTCCACGACGCCGTAGCGGCGGCCGTGCAGGTCGTGCGCGAGTCCGGACTCGCCAACCACACCGACTCGATGTTCACGACCATCGAGGGCGAGTGGGATGAAGTGTTCGACGTCGTCAAGCGGGCGACGGATGCCGTCGGCGCGTTCGGCACGCGCGTTTCGCTCGTGCTCAAGGCAGACATCCGCCCCGGTCGCACCGGTGAGCTCACCGCCAAGGTGGATCGCCTCGAGGCGGCGCTCGCCGCGCGCACGCAGAGTTCGTGAGACGTTAATCGAATCGATTCGATTTATGCGGGCATTGCCCGTAGTCTGGAAAGGTGAATCCCCGTATTGACGGGCCGACGCAGTTGTCGTCGGCCCGCATTTTTTTTGCCCTCCTCGCGCTCTCGCTGGGGGGATTTGGCATCGGCGCGACCGAGTTCACTGCGATGGGCCTGCTGCCGAACATCGCGCACGACCTGCTCCCCGGCTTGTATGCGGTGTCTCCGACCGACGCCAATGCGCAGGCCTCCTGGATCATCTCCGCATACGCGCTCGGTGTCGTCGTCGGGGCGCCGACGATTGCGGTCCTCACCGCGCGCTGGTCGCGCAAGACGCTCCTCATCTCCCTGGTTGTCGCATTCACGCTCGGCACGATCGCGTCAGCGCTCGCGCCGACCTTCGGGCTCGTCATGGTCGCGCGCTTCGTCAGTGCGTTGCCGCATGGCGCGTACTTCGGCATTGCCTCCCTCGTCGCGGCGAAGCTCATGGGTCCGGGGAGGCGGGGACAGGGCGTCGCCATCGTGTTGGGCGGACTCACGATCTCGAATGTCATCGGCGTTCCCCTGATCACCTGGCTCGGCGAGAACCACGGCTGGCGCGTGGCCTACCTCGTCGTCGCCGGCATCTTTGCGCTCACGTGCGTCGCCATCGCACTGCTCGTTCCTGCACAGGAAGCCGACCCGGCCGCGAGCATGATGAGAGAGCTCAGGGCGTTCGGTCGCCCGCAGGTCTGGTTGGCCCTCGCGATCGGAGCGATCGGCTTCGGCGGCTTGTTCGCCGTCTATAGCTACGTCGCCCCTCTGGTCACGTCCGTCACGAGATTGCCCGAGAGTATGGTTCCTCTCGTTCTCGTCCTGATCGGGATCGGCATGACCGTCGGGAACTTTGTCGGTGGCTGGGGATCAGACCGCAACCTCAAGCGAGCCATGTTCGTCTTCTTCGCGACCCTGCTGGTGGGGCTCGTTGGGCTCGCTCTCACAGCGCACACCGTCGTCGGGTTGCTCGCCTTCCTCTTCGTGATTGCGGCATCGTGTTCGGCGCTCTCCCCTGCCATCCAGACTCGAATCATGGATGTCGCCAGAGACAGCCAGTCGATTGCGGCAGCCCTCAACCACTCGGCGCTCAATATCGCTAACGCGTTGGGCGCGTATCTGGGAGGCGTAACGATCGCCGCCGGCCTGGGCTACCTGTCGCCTGTCTGGGTCGGGTTGATCCTCGGGCTCGCCGGTGTGGGGCTCGCTGCATTCAGCTTCCGCGCCGAGCGCCGCAATGCGCAGCGCATCCCGATGGACAGCTTTCCGGCGACCGGCCCGGTCGAGCGCGTCACCGCTGGGGTCTAAGACGAGGGTTTCGATACGGCCGCGGGAGGCCTACTCGACCGACACGTGACGCGGGCGGCCTACTCGACCAACGTCGGGGGCTAGTCGCCCTGCAGCAGGATCCCGTCATGGATGGCGCGCTTGCGCAGCGCAACCTTGGTGCCGACGTCGTACCCGGCGATGCGGTACTTCTCGCGGATCCGCTTGAGGTAGCTCTTCGCTGTCTCGTCGGAGATGCCGAGCTGGAACGCGACCGCCTTAACCGGCTCACCAGCGCCATACAGCGCCATCACCCGGCGCTCCTGCGCGCTGAGCTTCGGGGCGCCGCCGATATCACCCGCGTTGAGGGCGAGATCCAGTTCGGCCGAGATGAAGGATTCGCCCTTCGTCGCCGCGCGGATGGCTTCTACGATCATCTCGGCATCCTCGCTCTTGACGAGATAGCCGAGCGCTCCCGCTGCGAGGGCCTCGCGAACGACGGCCGGCTCGGAGTACGTGCTCATGAGAACCGTTCGAACGCCCGTGGTCTT
Organism: Microbacteriaceae bacterium; assembly: GCA_030841285.1. Lineage (GTDB taxonomy): Bacteria > Actinomycetota > Actinomycetes > Actinomycetales > Microbacteriaceae > JAUZGC01. Next base: position 8,417 of record JAVECW010000080.1, on the reverse strand, counting down.
GAGCGTCGAGATCTTCAGTGAGATCGGGATGTTGTCCTTGAGGTCGAGGTCGAGGAGCACCACGTCGACGGGGAATTCGGGGTGCGTCAGAAGTTCTGGCCAAGTGGTGACGGCCGCGACCATTCGTATGTCGTCTGCGGCATTTCGGATCCACTCGGTCAGTGCGCCGAGCAACATCCTGTGGTCGTCAACAATGGCAATACGGATAGGGTGCCCTTGCTCGCTCACGTGTGGCCTTTCGTTTCGCCAGTATCTCTAGCCGCCGCGTCGGCTACTGGTCGGCTGGATTGTCGACCACGCAATCGATCTTTATCCGAAGCGCGGATCCCGTGGAGGATTCGGCATACCGACCAACTCTTCTGATAGCTTGCCACGCCGCGGGGTCTACCCTGCTTCGCGGCACACCTGTCGCCGAAATCGTGATCGGGATGCTTATTCGTGCCCGTGGCTCGTTCGGGGTGCTCCGGTCGCTGCGCGAGATGGTCAATTGCAGGCTCTGGGCCTGACTCTGGCCCTGCCTGACCGGGTCGCTGATGAGCAACCACACGGCGGAGAGCAGGCCGTCGCGCTGTTGTGGGCTGAGCAGGCCGGCGAGGCCGGCGGGGTCGGTCACCGTCACGACAGGCCCCAGAAACGTCGACTCGGAGACCGCGTGGTAGAGCCAGGTCTCTCGCCTGCCCTCGATCAGGTGTAGCCGCAGTTCGGTGGCGAGGGATGCCGCCGCCGACGCGGTCTTCGGATCGAGCGGCAGCGGGGCGCGCCCGGTCGCGACGCCGTCGAGGAGGCGCTCGGCGTCCAGGTCGAGTCGTGCGAGCTCCTCCGAAGCGAGCATTCCGACAGCGAAGCGCGGCGCATCCACCGTGCTCTGCACCTGGGCGCGGTCGAGCTCGAGTTGCACGATGACTCGCATGGAGCGCACGAGCTTCACGCCGAGTACTGGGGGAGCGACGGCGAGGGCGAGCATGACGATCGCCGGACCGAGGGCGTAGGAGTCGCTCTCCCCGCGGATCACAAGCGTGACGGCGAGAACGACGCCGAGAACCACGGCAGCGATCAGAATGTCCCTGCTTCCATGCAACGTCACGAGCAGGAGGAGGGCCGCCCCGACGGCAACGGCGGCCGTAGGCGCCGCTGGTCCGGTGCCCCACGACCCGATGACGTCGAGCACGACGACGAGCGCCCAGGTTGCGAGGACGGCATAGAACGCCCACACGGGCACGCGCTCGCCGAACCGCCAGCGCATCGTCTGGGCAGCGACAGTGGTGACGAGCAGGATGCACCAGGCCGCCGTCGACAACCCGATCGCCGGATGATTGTCGAGATGAATCACGAACATCGTCAGTTGGTAGACGATGAGAACGTACGCCGCAAGGTCGAAGCCGTACCCGAGGCGAGCGATGCCCAGGGTCTCGTGTTCGCTGCCGCGCGCTGTCGGTGCGGTCACTTGGGCACCTCCAGCACGACTGTTGTTCCGGAGCCGGGCGATGAGAACAGGCGGGCATTGCCGCCGACGTCTCGAAGGCGCGCCACGATCGACTCGGTGAAGCCGAGTCGCCCAGACTCGATCGAGCCGAGCTCGAACCCGCGGCCGGCGTCAGTGACCATCGCGCGCACGGTGTCGTCGTCATCCGTGATCGTCACGTGCGCCTCGCTCACCCCGGCGTGGCGGCGTACGTTCTCGAGGCACTCGGCGAGGGCGAGCAGGAAGGCGTCGAGGATGTGGCTCGGCAGCAGGACCTGGCCGGTGCCATGCCAGTTCACCTCGAGCCCCATTCGGCGAAAGCGCTGCTTGACCGATTCGAGCGTGTTGCCGAGTGTGGACTCCTGCACGGGCTTGAGCTTGTAGTCGCCGGATGCTGCCGGGTTCGGGCTGAAGCCGAGACGGAGCTGGCGAAGGAGCGCGGCATCCTCGCTCGCCTGTTCGCGCAAAGCGGTGGCACCCACGCCGACGCCGGAGTGCGCGAGGAGCGTCAGCGTGGCGAGCACGGTGTCGTGCAGCAGCCTGGCGCCCTGGCGGCGCTGCGCCTCGGTCTCGCTCGCGTGTCGCTCGGCGCGGTACGCGCGGCTCATGTTCGTGATGCGCTTGAGCGTCTCCGGCACTGTGCGCGCGAGCCAGAGTCCCGTGATGGCTGTCGCTCCCCAGCCCGCGATGGTCAAGGCGATGGGCTCGGCCATGCGCGAGCCTGTGATGACCAGGGCCGTCACGACGGTGCCGATCGCCAGCACGAAAGTGCCCAGGATCAGGATCACGCGCCTGGGCTTCGTGACGAGGAGGATCGATACGGCGCCCACCGCCCCGCCGCCGAGCACGCTGACGGCGCTCTGCAGGGCCGGGTTCAACGGCACGTCTGGAACGACCAGAAGGAGCACGACGGTGAGGCAGAGCACGACGACGACTGCGATCCAGGGCAGCGGGTGAGGCCGCGCGAGCCGGAACTGCGCGAAACCGATCGCGGCGATGATGGGCAGAAGCGCCAGGTAGAGTCCCATCGGGAGTGCGCCCGGGGTGCTCAGGCAGAGCAGCGCGGTCGCCGTTGCGGTCAGGCCAACGTCTCTTGCGGTGCTTCCGAGCAACCGATCACGCTCCTTGAGGATGCGTGTCATGTGGATCCTTCTGCTAGTCCCTGAGCAGGCGGCGTACCTCTCGACTGACGATGACGTCCTCGATGAGAAATCCGTCGTGCCCGAAACTTGACTCTATTACCACAGGGGTCGTGCCGTCGATATTGCCGGGAAGATGCGCCGCGATCATGACCTGACCCTCGACGGGGAACAGGCGGTCGCTGTCGATGCCGAGAACGAGCGCGCGTGCCGTCGCGCGGGCGAGTGCGGCATCCACACCCCCGCGATCCCGGCCGATGTCGTGCGAGTTCATCGCTTCGACGAGGGTGACGTAGCTGTTGGCGTCGAACCGTCTGGAGAACTTGTTGCCGTGGAAGTCGAGGTAGGACTCGACGGCGAATCGTCCGCCGTCGCCGAGCGGGCTGATCTCGCTCTGCCAGCTCCGCTGGAATCGATCGTTGAGCTCGCTTGGGCTGCGGTAGTTGAGCAATGCCATGCGTCGCGCGAGGGCGAGACCTCGGTGCGGACCGTCGCCCGCCTTGGCCTCGTAGTAATGGCCGGAGCGGAACAGCGGATCGGTTCGGATCGCCTCGATCTGCACGGAATTGAGCGCGATCTGGTCGGCCGTCGAATCCGGGGGAGCGGCGATCACGGCGACACGCTCGACGCGATCCGGGTAGCTGACCGCCCACTCGAGGGACTGCATTCCGCCCATCGATCCGCCGATGACGGCGGCCCAGCGATCGATTCCGATGACATCGGAGAATGCGGCCTGGGCCGCGACCTGGTCGCGGATCGTCGTGAACGGGAAGCGAGGACCCCACTCGTAGCCGTCCGGCGCGAGGGATGCCGGCCCGGTCGTGCCCTGGCAGCCGCCGAGCATGTTCGGCGCGACCACGAACCAGCGATCGGTGTCGATGGCCTTGCCTGGTCCGACCATGCCATTCCACCAGCCGGGGGTCGGATGTCCGGAGCCGGGCGCTCCCATCACGTGGCTATCCCCGGTGAGCGCGTGCAGAACGAGGATGGCGTTGTCACGTCTCGGGGAGAGTTCCCCCCAGGTCTCGTACGCGATGCGCACGTATGGTAGCGAACCGCCGCCCTCGAAATCGAAGGCGCCGATTCCCGCGAACTGGCGGTTGCCGACGGGATCGCTCTCCCGCCATGCCCCACTCGCGGCAGGCTTGCCGAGCAGCGATCGCACCTGCGCGTCGGTGATGAAACTCGACGGGACGGTGTCTGCGGATGTCTGCCACTCCATAGTGGTCAATTCTGCCCGGCGCCGGAGCCCGATCCGTGCATGTTACGGCCAGCCTGCCGCGCTGAGTCCTTGCTGGTTGAGTAGCGAGCGCGGCGAGTGTATCGAAACCGGTTGGCGCGGATAGTGCCCGTTCCGGCGCATAGTGCCCGTTGCGCCGGGCACTACCCGCCGGAACAGGCACTATCGCCGGGAGGTGACTCGGTTAGACGCGCGCGGCCTCCGCAACAGCACGCGCGGCAGCAAGGCCGCCCTCGAGGTCCGCCTTGAGGTCCTCGATGTTCTCGAGTCCCACTGAAAGGCGTACGAGGCCCGGCGTCACGCCCGCCGTCAGCTGCTGCTCCGGGGTGAGCTGCGAGTGTGTCGTCGAGGCTGGGTGGATGACGAGGCTGCGTACGTCGCCGATGTTGGCGAGGTGGCTGAACAGTGAGAGGTTGTCGACGAGTGCGGCGCCGGCATCCACACCGCCCTTGAGCTCGAAGGAGAGAACGGCACCGACACCCTTGGGCGCGTACCTGTTCGCCGCCGCGTACCACGGGCTCGAGGGCAGGCCCGAGTAGTTCACCGAGGCAACATCCGGGTGGCTCTCGAGGAACTCCGCGATCTCCTGGGCGTTCTGCACGTGGCGCTCGACGCGCAGCGATAGTGTCTCGATGCCCTGGATGAGCTGCCAGGCGCTGGCCGGAGCGATGGCCGAACCGAAGTCGCGCAGCAGTTGCACGCGCGCCTTGATGATGTAGGCGAGCGCATCGCCGACGGCGGTCGTGTAGCTCGCGCCGTGGTACGACGGGTCTGGCTCGGTGAGACCGGGGAACTTCTCGACGTTCTTCGACCATTCGAAAGTTCCACCATCGACCAGCACGCCGCCGATGACCGTACCGTGCCCACCGAGGAACTTCGTGGCGGAGTGAACGACGATGTCGGCACCGTGCTCGAACGGACGGATGAGGTACGGGGTCGCAATCGTGTTGTCAACGATGAGCGGAATCCCGGCCTCGTGTGCAATATCGGCGACAGAGCGGATGTCGAGCACGTTGATCTTGGGGTTTCCGATGGTCTCAGCGAAGAACAGCTTGGTGTTCGGGCGCACGGCGCGGCGCCACTCTTCGGCGTCATCCTGGTTCTCGACGAACGTCGTCTCGATGCCGAGCTTCGCGAGCGTGTACTTGAACAGGTTGTATGTACCGCCGTAGATCGAGCTTGAGGAGACGATGTGGTCACCTGCCTGCGCGATGTTCAGCACGGCGAACGTTTCCGCTGCCTGGCCGGATGCCACGAGCAGCGCACCCGTGCCGCCTTCGAGTGCAGCGACGCGCTCCTCGACCACGGCCTGGGTCGGGTTCTGGATGCGGGTGTAGATGTTGCCGAATTCGGCCAGCGCGAAGAGGTTCTTGGCGTGCTCTGCGCTCTTGAAGACGTAGGACGTCGTCTGGTAGATCGGCGTCGCCCTCGCGTTGGTCACGGGGTCGGGTGCGGCACCGGTATGGATCTGCTTGGTTTCGAACTGCCAGTTGGTGGCGTCAGTCATGAGATGCTCCCGGGTTCGTCGATTCGCCAGATTCTGGCTGTCGTGTGCCTGCTACTCCATCCGAGGATAAGCATCGTCCCTGTGGCTGGCAATGCGCTCTGCAATACGGCGTAACTCGCTGATCTGGCGAATCCGCCCTCGGGGATGGGGAAAAATGGAAGTCATGACGGCGAGACGAGTTGTAGTAACGGGTGCGAGTTCAGGGATTGGCGCGGCGACGGTTCGGTTGTTCCGCGCGCACGGCTGGGACGTTGTGGGTGTCGCTCGCCGGGCGGACCGGCTCGAGGCGCTCGCGGCCGAGACGGGTGCATCCGTATTCGTGGCGGATCTCACGAAGCAGGATGACGTGGACGCCCTGCGCGACCACCTCGCCGCGACCGGCCCGATCCACGCACTCGTGAACAACGCGGGTGGCGCACTCGGCCTCGAGAGCGTTGAGAATTCCGCGATCGACGACTGGGCGTGGATGTACGAAATCAACGTCATCGCGGTCAAGCGCGTGACGAGCGCGCTGCTTCCGCTCCTGCGCGTTGGTGCCGCGTCGGATGGCCACGCGGACATCCTTAACGTGACGTCGATCGCCGGGCATGTCGCATACGTCGGTGGCGGCGGATACAACGCGGCCAAGTTCGCGGCACACGCCATGACGGAGGTCCTGCGCCTCGAACTCAACGGCGAACCCATCCGCGTTCTCGAGGTGGCGCCGGGCATGGTCGCGACCGAGGAGTTCTCGCTCGTGCGCTTCGGCGGCGATCGCGCGCGTGCCGATGCCGTCTACGAGGATGTTCCCAATCCGCTCACCGCGGAGGACATCGCAGTGACCATCGTGAGCACGCTCGAGCTCCCAGGGCACGTCAATCTCGACCTGATCACGATCAAGCCCGTCGCGCAGGCAGCGACCTACCGGCTTCACAAAGGTCCACTCTCGGTGCGTGGCGCCGGCGCGTGAGGCACGGCAATGGACCCCGTTGTGGGGTTCTAGCCCTGCGCAGACCGACCTCGATACGGTAGTCGGATGGCAATTGACGTAGAGAGCTCAGAGAGCGCGGCTCACGCTCTGAGCGAGCGCGAGATCCTGGGCTGGCTTGAGTTCGGAGAAGCGGCCAGGCACCTGGCATCCGATGTCGTCGAAAGCGGATACGAACCGGACCTCGTGATCGCCATTGCGCGAGGCGGACTGCTTCTCGCCGGTGCCGTCGCATACGCGCTCGACGTCAAGTCGTGCGGCGCTCTCAACGTCGAGTTCTACACGGGCGTCGACGAGCGTTTGCCTGCACCCGTCGTGCTGCCGCCCCTGCTTGACGACGCCGCCCTTGAGGGCAAGCGCGTGCTGCTCGTGGATGACGTGTCAGACTCGGGGCGCACGCTCGCGATGGCCGTCGAGCTCATCCGCGCAAATGGCGCCGATGTGCGCACGGTGTGCCTGTATACGAAGCCTCGCACGGTACTCGAACCCGACTTCTACTGGCGGAGGAGCGCACGCTGGATCACCTTCCCGTGGTCTGCGCTGCCGCCCGTGACCGTTTCGGTTTAGGCGCGGCCTGTGGATCCGAAATGGGCAGCGGATCCGGCGTGGGCGGCCGCGCTCGCTCCCGTCGCTGATCGGATCGCATCGATGGCTGCCTTCCTCGCGGCCGAGACGGATGCCGGACGAGGTTACCTGCCCGCCGAATCGAACGTCCTCCGGGCATTCGGGTATCCGCTCGCTGATGTGCGCGTGCTCATCGTCGGCCAGGATCCATACCCGACGCCTGGCCACCCGATCGGCCTGTCCTTCGCGGTCGAGCGGCACGTTCGACCGTTGCCGCGCAGCCTCGCGAACATCTACCGGGAGCTGCGGACCGATCTCGGGATCGTGACACCTGAGCACGGAGACCTGACCGGGTGGGCCGAACACGGCGTCATGCTGCTCAACCGCGTGCTGACCGTGCAACCAGGGCTCCCCGGATCGCACCGTGGCAAGGGCTGGGAGCAGGTGACCGAACACGCGATTCGCGCACTTGTCGCTCGCCAGGCACCGCTTGTCGCGATCCTGTGGGGGAAGGATGCCGAGAGCTTGCGCCCGCTGCTCGGCGCGACGCCGGTCATCTCCTCAGCGCATCCGAGTCCGCTTTCTGCCGGGCGCGGCTTCTTCGGTTCGCGGCCGTTCTCGCGCGCGAACTCCATGCTCGAGGGACTGGGGGCTCGCCCGGTGGATTGGTCGATCGCGCCCTGATCGAAGCACCCGTCCGTGCTGACGGTACGCTTGAGGTGTGCTTGAGGAGGAATACCAGCCGCGTCGCGAACTGCCGCGCCACCTGCGCAGACCGCCCGAATCCGAGGCGCCGTTCGAGTATTCGATCCGGGATGCTGTCGCCGCCGACCTCCCGTACGTCCGCGAGATCTACAACCACTACGTCGCGAACAGCACCGTCACGTTCGATGAGGATGCGATGACGTTGCGCGAGTGGAAATCCAAGTTCGCCTATCTCACCAAGCTCGGCATGCCGTTCATCGTCGCGGCGTCGCCGAACGGGCAGATCCTCGGCTACGCGCTGGTCTCGCCGTGGAAGCAGAAGAAGGCGTACCGCTTCACCGTGGAGAACTCGATCTACCTGGGTGCGGCATCCACCGGCAAGGGACTGGGGCCGGTGCTCATGGGCGAGCTGATCGCGCGGTCCAAGGCCGCCGGCCTCAAGGAGATGATCGCGGTGATCGCCGACAAGGGCGCAGAGGCATCGATCAAGATGCACGAGGATTTCGGGTTCACCGAGATCGGGAGGATGGGCAGGGTCGGCTTCAAGTTCGACCGCTGGCTCGGCACGATCCTGCTGCAGAAATCGCTCAAGTAGGACGGCTACGAGGACTTCCCGGAGCTGTCGGTCCTGGGGTGTTGGTTGAGTGGATGTGACGACTCGTTCTCCTCGCTGACTCTGTGGTCGCTGAGGCCGTGTGCCGTCTAGTCGCCGAGGCCGTGTACCGTCTCGGTTCGCGTCGTCCGGTGGCGCCTTTCGCGCGTGGATGTGCTGCAGGAAGTGTGCGATTTCACCGTCCTCGGCGGGTCGAGGGAATGTCGGTGGTTGCCGGTTT